>JAQAZR010000203.1:0-10926 GCA_032127235.1 Deltaproteobacteria bacterium | reverse complement strand
CGAAGCTTGGGAAGACTTCCTCGACATGACCTGCGGCCAGGCCAACCTGTGGTGTGCCACCAACACCGAGCCGGAAAAGAAAAACTCCGAAGTCATGCCCACCGAGCCGTATCTGCTGGGCTCGCACTCGGGCTGCTGCGGAATGTGGGTCTCGGGCCCGGACTATGACTGGGTACCGGATGCTTACAAGATCAAGGCCGACAACGGCAAGGTCTACAACCGCATGACCACGGTCAACGGCCTGTTCACCTCCGGCGACGGTGTCGGCGGCTCCGGCCACAAGTTCTCCTCCGGCTCCCATGCCGAGGGGCGGATTGCGGCCAAGCAGATGGTTCGCTATGCCAAGGATCACGCTGACTTCAAGCCGACCCTGAAGCAGTCCAAGGAAGAACTGGTCGACCTGGTCTACAAACCGGTGCGGACCTTCCTGGAACACAGCAAATACACCACCGCCATGGACATCAACCCCAACTACCTCAAGCCCAACGGCATGATGTACCGGTTGATGAAGGCCACCCATGAATACGGCGGCGGGACGGCTACCTACTACCTGACCACCAGCAAGAACCTGGAAATCGTCATGGATCTGCTGGCTACCATGCGCGAAGATTGCGAGAAGCTGGCGGCCGGCGATTTGCACGAATTGATGCGCGCCTGGGAAATCCAGCACCGTATTTGGACGGTGGAAGCCCACCTGCGCCACATCCAGTTCCGCAAGGAAACCCGTTACCCCGGCTTCTATTATCAGGCCGACCATCCGGGACAGGATGACAAGAATTGGTTCTGCTTCGTCAATTCCAAGTACGATCCGAATACCGGCAAATGGGATATCTTCAAGAAAGACTACATCAAGATCATCCCTGATTAATCGGAGGCCGTATTGGGTATAGGTACTGAATAACCAAACCTCCAGGCGTCGGGAGACGCCTGGAGGTTTTTATTAAATAAATGCTGGAAAGTGCTGGAAACTGGAAATTTGAAACTGGAAACTTGAAGAACATGACTTTAGCGTTGACAAGTTTCAAGTTTCAAATTTCAAGTTTCGTTTTTTTATCCATTCCCAAACTTCTATTACGGAGGACAGCATGACAGAAAACGGAGCAGCCCCTGCGAGTGGAAGCATCATGGTTGTTGGCGGAGGGATCAGCGGCTTGACCGCGGCTCTCGAAGCCGCCGAGGTGGGGTACGAGGTTTTCCTGGTTGAGAAAAATCCATATTTGGGCGGACGGGTGGCACAGCTGAATCAATACTTTCCCAAGCTGTGCCCGCCAAGCTGTGGCCTGGAGATCAATTTCCGCAGGATCAAAGACAATCCGCAGATCAAAATCTTCACGATGAGTGAAGTCGAAAAGGTCGAAGGCGGTCCCGGTAATTACACTGTCGGTGTTAAAATGAGTCCCCGCTATGTCAATGAAAATTGCACCTGTTGCGGGGCATGCACGGAAGCCTGCCAGACGGAAATAGAGAGTGCCTTCGACTTCGGCATGCAAAAAATAAAGGGGGCCTATTTGCCGATGGAGATGTCTTTTCCCGCTCGATTCGTCATCGATGCGGCCGTGAAAAATTCTCCCGAAGACGCCCAGCGGGTCAAAGAGGCATGCAAGTATGACGCCGTCGATTTCGACATGGCGGCTAAATCGATCAACCTGCAGGTCGGATCGATCCTTTGGGCCACAGGGTGGGAACCTTATGACGCCAAAAAGATCACCAACCTGGGATTCGGCACCTATTCGAATATCATCACCAACATGATGATGGAACGTTTGGCTTCCCCCAACGGTCCCACCAAGGGCCGAGTGCAGCGGCCCTCCGACAAGAAAGGGCCCGACAGCGTGGCCTTTGTCCAGTGCGCCGGTTCACGGGACGAGAACCATCTGCCCTACTGCTCTTACATCTGTTGCATGGCCTCCCTGAAACAGGCCACCTACGTGCGCGAGCAATACCCGGAAGCCAAGATCTACGTTTTTTATATCGACATGCGGACGCCCGGTTTGCGGTACGAAAAGTTCTATCAGAAGATAAAAGAAGATCCGAACATTTTTTTCGTCAAAGGCAAGGTGGCCGAAGTCAATGACGCCGGAAACGGAAATGTCACCGTGGTGGCCGAAAATGCTGTAACCGGGGAAAAGATTCATCAAACGGTCGAGATGGTGGTGCTCGCAACGGGCATGCAACCCACGCTGGCCAAGCTGAAGCTTCCCGCGGACCTGAAGTATACCGAGGACGGATTCATCATCAATGACTTCCAGAAGGGCGGGATGTTTGCGGTTGGGTGTGCCAACAAGCCCCTGGATGTGGTGACATCCAATCAGAATGCGACCGGTATGGCCCTCAAGGCGATTCAAACCCTGGTGAACAAGTAGCAGGAGGCTAACCATGGACAAAAAATACGGTGTGTATATCTGCACGGGCTGCGGTATCGGAGAGTCGCTCGATGTCGATGCCCTCAAAGACGTGGCCGGTGAAGAAGGATTTCCGACTCAGACCCATGAGATGTTCTGCGGCAAGGCCGGCGTCGAGCTTCTCAAAAAAGACATCGCGGAAAAAGGCATCAATTCACTCGTGATCGCGGCGTGCTCCCGGCGCGTCAACTTCGATGTCTTCCGCTTCGACGGCTGCATCGTCGATCGTGTGAATCTCCGCGAACAGGTGGTCTGGTCCCATCCTCGATCCGAGTTTCCGAAGCTGACCGCAGAGCAGAAAGACGACGGCGTCCACTTCGACCGCGTTCAGATGCTGGCCGATGACTATCTTAAAATGAGCATGGCCCGCATAAAGAAAGTCAACCTGCCCGAGCCCTACAAGGTCGAATCTCTCAGTCGCCGGATCCTGGTGATCGGCGGCGGAATCACCGGTCTGTCGGCCGCCTTGGATGCCGCCAACGCCGGATATGAGGTGACGATCGTCGAGAAAGAAAACGAGTTGGGCGGGCATGCACTGCATTGGCGCAAGCAGCTGCCGTTGGGCACGCCCTATCAGGAGCTGAGCGCGCCGGTCATTGCGGACAAGATTCAGGCTGCCCAGGACCATCCGAAAATCACGATCAGAACCGGAACGATGGTGGCGAGGCTGGCCGGCGAGCCGGGCAACTTGACCGCCACATTGAAGAAGCCGGGCGAGAAAATCGAGTTCGATGTTCCCTATCCGCTGCCGGAGGAAATGCGCGTCGACGACAGCGGCAAGGAACTCAACGCCGAACAGCTCCACGAACGTTACATGGAGTATAACAAGGGCAGGAACGATATCCTGACTCTCGATCCGTCCGGCGAAAAATTCGGTGCCGTGATCCTTGCGGCCGGTTGGCGTCCGGCAAAGATCGAGGGCGAAGCGTACGCTCATCTGGGCGTCGATTTGCCGGATGTCGTGACCAACGAGGAGTTCGAAATCATCGCCAAGGCGGGCAAGCTGACCCGCCCTTCGGACGGCAAAGCGGCGCAGTCGGTGGTCTTTATCCAGAGCCCTGGCAAAGAGGACGACAAGGACTTTCCATACGCCGGTGCGGTGACCAGCCTGGTGGCGTTGAAGCAGGCCAAATATGTTCGCGATGATTACCCGGACAGCGGCAAGGCTTACATCTTTTACCAGCACATGCGCACCCCTGGTCTGACCGAAAATTTTTACAAGACCGCCCAGCAGGACCCCGGAATCTTCATGACCAAGGGCTCCGTCGTCGGTGTTTCCAAAAACGGCAATGGACTCGCCGTTGAGGCCGAGGATACACTTTTGGGTGAAAAATTGCGGGTTAACGCCGACATGGTGGTGCTGGCCGCCGGCATGGTGCCGGCCACCAAGGATGACCCGGTGGTCAACTTGGCCTACCGCCAGGGACCGGCCTTCAGGGATATCGGCCTGTTCGACGGCTATGTCGACTCGAACTACATCTGTTTTCCCTACGAGACGCAGCGCACCGGCATCTATGCTGCCGGTGCCATACGGCGCGCCATGACCGTCGAAGATGCCATGGAAGATGCCGCCGGATCGGCCCTTAAGGCGATTCAGTGTATCGAGTCGGTCAACCGCGGCGTCTCGGTGCATCCCAGGTCCGGAGATATGACCTTCCCGGATTTCTTCTTTCAGCGCTGCACCCAGTGCAAACGCTGCACCGAAGAATGCCCCTTCGGCGCATTGGACGACGACGCCAAGGGGACTCCGAAGCCAAACCCGGCGCGCTGCCGGCGTTGCGGTACTTGCATGGGCGCCTGTCCGGAACGGATCATCGGATTCGCCGATTACAACATCGACAGCATCGGTTCGATGGTCAAAGCGATCGGTGTGCCCTCGGCGGATGATTATGAAGAACCGCCCATGCGGATACTGGGCCTGGTTTGTGAAAACGATGCCTATCCGGCGCTCGACATCGCCGGCTTGAACCGGCTGTCCTTCTCGGCAGATGTGCGCTTGATTCCGATCCGCTGCCTCGGTTCGATGAACGTCATCTGGATCAAGGATGCCCTTTCCCAGGGAATGGACGGCGTCTTCTTGCTGGGCTGCAAGCACGGCGACGATTACCAGTGCCATTTCATCAAGGGGAGCGAGTTGGCCGAGATCCGCATCAAGAAGATCGGTGATGCCCTGGCCAGCCTGGCGCTCGAAAATGAGCGTGTGGCTCAGTTTACCTTGGCCATTGATGAGTATGACAAGATTCCGCAGATCATCAATGATTTTGTGGCTTCGGTTGAAGAACTCGGACCGAACCCGTTCAAAGGGTTCTAACCCTACTATCTTTGACGGCGGTTGCCGGCACCGATGCCGGCAGCCGCTCTTTCTGCAATGCAGGAGGTAAAACATGGCGGAAACAATCACGCTCGAACCCGATCTCGATTTTATTAAGGATGTGAGCAAGCTGGGAGGCGGCGACCTGAAAAAATGTTATCAGTGCGCCACCTGCTCGGTCGCCTGCAAGATATCGCCGGACAACAAGCCGTTTCCGCGCAAGGAAATGATCGCTGCGTCCTGGGGCCTGAAAGACCGGCTCATCGCCGACTACGATGTCTGGCTGTGTCACAATTGCGGAGACTGTACCACCCTTTGCCCGCGCGGAGCCAAACCGGGTGACGTGATGGGCGCCATCCGCGCCTATGCCGTCAAGGCCTATTCGAAACCGGCATTTCTGGCCGACTGGGTGAATGATCCTTCCAAGGTTCCCTTGCTGCTGGCCATTCCGGCGGTTTTGTTCATCGTCGTCGGGTTCATTTTCAATGCCGTTTTCGGGCATGCTTTCCACACGACCTTTCTCAATTTCAGCCCCCACGACGCCGTGATATCACATGCCAATTTTATTCATACCACCCTGGTGGACGTGATCATGATTCCGGCCTTCTTCTTTGCCATCGGTGTGTTCGCATTCGGTCTCAAGAACTTCCTCAATGACATGCATCGGCAGGCGATTCTCACCGGAAAGGCTGAAGACAAACCGTTGGAGATGGGCGGGGTCATTCAGGCGCTGATACGGACGATTCCCACCATTTTGTTGCATAAAAAGTTCAACGAATGCGGTGAGAACAAGGACCGGGCGACCGCCCACCTGCTGGTGATGTTCGCGTTCATCGGGTTGTTCATCGTGACGAACATCTTCTTCGTGGCCATGTATGTTTTCCAGGAACACGGACCGTATTCGCAAATGAACCCGGTGAAGTGGCTGGCCAATATCTCCGGCGTGGCGCTGATCGTGGGCAGTTTCCTTTTGATTCAAAAACGGCGGGACAAGACCGATCAGTACAGTGTTTACAAGGATTGGTATCTGTTAGGACTTGTGTTTTTGCTAGGCGTTACCGGGATGGGTTCCGAACTCACGCGACTGGCCGGTTGGGCTGGGGTGTCCTATGGGGTCTATTTTATCCACCTTCTGCTGATTTTCAGCCTTTTCGCCTATACCCCTTTTTCCAAGCTGGCCCACCTGGTCTACCGAACGGTTGCGATGACCTACGCAGAGTATACGAATCGGAAATAGGCTTTAAAACGATACGGACTGAACAGAATTTAAAAGAGGGGGTCGGTGAACGTTATCCGGGCCCCTCTTTTTAATGGGGTGGTGTTTGGTATTTGGTGTTTAGTGTTTAATGATGAGTGTTTAGTATTTAGTGGGTTGTGTTTGGGTTTTCGCAATTGGGCAACATTTCCTGACACCAAACACGAAACACAAAACACCAAACAAAAAAAGGGGCAACTCGTTCAAGAGTTCCCCCTTTTTTTGTTTGATTTTTAAATATTAGTTGCCGGTTGCGGCCTTGTGGGTCTTGATTTCGACCTTATCGGTGAGTCCCTGGTAGTAGTCTCGCAGGATGGCAACAACCTCGTCGCGGCCGAAGTGATCCGGCAACTGTCCGCCTTCGGAGAGCATTTTGCGCAGCATGGTTCCCGAGAGCAGCACCCGGTCTTCCTTGCCGTGCGGGCAGGTCCGCAGGGAAGCCATACCGTCGCACTTGAAGCAGTAGAAGGTCCAGTCGATCTTGAGCGGTTTGCACAGCAGGGCCTTTCCGGGCTCCTTGGGGTACGGGATCTTGTCGAAGATGGTCTGGGCTTCGAACATGCCGTAGAAGTCGCCCACGCCGGCGTGGTCACGGCCGATGATCATGCGCGAGCAGCCGTAGTTCTGGCGGAAAACGGCATGCAGCAGGCCTTCGCGGGGTCCGGCATAGCGCATATCCAGGGGGTAGCCGCCCTGAACGACGTTTTTATCCACGAAGTAGTTTTTCACCAGCGCGTCGATGCATTTCACCCGCACCGATGCCGGGATGTCGCCGGGTTTGAGGTTTCCGACCAGGGAGTGGATGTGAACCCCGTCACAGACCTCGACCGCGATTTTACACAGATACTCGTGGGAGCGGTGCATGGGATTTCTAAGCTGAAGGGCGGCGACTTCACTCCATCCACGCTCCTCGAAAATCTTGCGGGATTCTTCCGGACGATGATAGACGCCGGCGTAACGCTTGGGATACTCACCCTCGCTGAGGACCTTGACCGGCCCGGCCAGGTTGACTGCTTTTTGCTGCATGACCATCTGGACGCCGGGGTGATCCTCTTCGGCAATCTTCCAGAACTCCGCCGCCGTCGGGGTGCCTTCGCCCATGAAGACTTTTTCGCATTCGAACTTCTTGTCGTCCGCGCTCAGCGCAAACTTCTCGGTGACCTTCATGGTGGCCATGATTTCTTTAGCTTCCGGATCGAAGAGCGCGATCTCCTGGCCTTCCTTGATGCCCTCGGCGTCTTCTTTGCTGACATCCAGGGTCACCGGAACCGGCCAGAAGGTGCCGTCCGCCAAGAGGCATTTGTCACAGACACTCTTCCAGTCGGCCTTGGTCATGAAACCGGTCAGAGGGCTGAAACCGCCGATACCGATCATGATCAAATCTCCCTTGACACGCGGAGAAATCGACACCTTTTTGAGGCCTTCGGCTTTTTTCTTTTCCTCTGCCAGTTGAGCACCCTCGAGCAGACACTTGGTCAGCCCTTTTCCGCCATGCGGTGGAATTAATTTCGACATCTGCACTGATCTCCTTTCATCCTTTGTTATTTTTTGTGGTTTTCATATCTAACCACCGGTTACATACTATTTTAGACTTAAATTGGTATGATTAATCGGTCGAAATGGTTTTGTCAAGCGTAATTCCGGACTTTTCGGAATGCATTCGATACTGTCTTGAACCGATTTGAGCCGATCAAAATTAGGGCCGGTTATGAGATGAGTGGCAACCAGGAGTTCTTAAATCAAGAACCGGCTATCCTCAGCTCGGTATAGCCGGTTCTTGATTTGACTGGCGGAGAGACCGGGATTCGAACCCGGGGTGCAACTTTCGCCGCACACTCGCTTAGCAGGCGAGCGCCTTCAGCCAGCTCGGCCATCTCTCCATTAATTTTTGGGTAATTACATTGTTATATTGAGCCCGCAGCACCACCGCGGGCGTTTCATAAATTTACGAAGTAAATTTATTGGCGGAGGGAGTAGGATTCGAACCCACGGAGGTTTAACCCTCAACGGTTTTCAAGACCGCCGCTTTAGACCACTCAGCCATCCCTCCGAAATTGCGGCTCCCAAGCTTTGGCTTCTCTAACATTTCGACGGCAAACGGTCAATATTTTTATTGAAAGCGACTCCTGTTGATTGTTGACAGAACCGAACAGATATGGTTTCCTTACATGTTCAAAAATCAGTGAATATTGACTCTGAGAGGATTGTGGCGATGAAGCAAAAATATGAGATCATAAAGGACAATGAAAAAAATACCCTGATCCTGAGGGAGTACGCCGAACTGGATAAAGACACCCTCTCGCCGTTATGTGAGGAATCCTATGACATTGCCGCGATTGCCGCGGCTGTCTCGCGCGGCAAGAGCACGCTGATCGCTGCCCTGCGAACCAAAAACATGTACCCGCCGGGGCTCTACGCCGAGAAAATTGCCGATACGGTCACGGAACTGCTGGGAGATGGGGAGAAGCAAGCGGCTGAACTACTGTTCGATGATATCGAACTGCTGAACCGGGAGCGGGAAAGAGAGATACGCGAAGCTGAAATAAAGGACAAGGTTGAGGTTGAGGAAATCGACGAACTGCTGACCGATGAGTTCGAGGATGACGAAGATGATTTCGAGGGGGGCGGCGAAATCAAGGACATCAATTCACTGAAAGTCGCCGACGACGAATATGTTGACGGGGATGAAGAACCCTGATGCGATCGGCCCGGCGGGAAAGGCGAGCGGCGGGACGAACCCGGTCTGAAATTCCGTTGGGTAAACGCTATTTTAAATAGGCCTTGACAAGAAAGACCGCATTCAATACTGATATCGTGCTCAATCGGATGCGGCACACCTGATCTGGATTTTTTGATGCTACAGCTTAAGAGAGCCGACAATTTTACGAGATAAACCAATTTGTGGCATTATGCCGTTTCGGCCGTTTGGCGGTAAATCGACGCCGGCGATCTAAGCGGCTTTTTTTATGGCCGAATAGACCGGCCACATCCTACCGGCGGATACCAATCCGCACTATAGACGCATCAAGGAGGTGCCGATGGAAAAGGAAAAACAATTTTATGAAAGACTGGCAGAGAGAGGTGTAACCAGGCGTGATTTCATGAAGTATTGCACCTTCCTTACGGCGACCATGGGTCTCTCGTCTTCCTTCATTCCCAGGGTGGCCGAGGTGTTTGCTGCACCCAACGAGCGGCCACCGGTCATCTGGTTGCATTTCGGTGAGTGCACGGGCTGTTCGGAGTCCTTGCTGAGATCGCAATACCCGTATATAGATGACCTGGTGCTTGAAACGCTTTCGCTGGAATATCACGAAACCGTTATGGCGGCCGCGGGCCGGCAGGCGGAAGACCAGCTCAGGGCATCGGCGAAGAAATATGCCGGTAAGTTCATCTGTGTCGTCGAGGGCTCCATTCCGACCAAATTCAACGGCGGCTACGGCAAAATCGCTGGACGGCCCTTTATTGAAATTGCCAAGGAAATCTGTCCCCAGGCCGCGGCGGTCATCGCCATCGGGGCCTGTGCCACCTTCGGCGGCATCCCCGCTGCCGCACCGAACCCCGGCGGTTACCAGAGTGTCACTCAGGCCATCGGAATCAAGACCGTCAACCTTGCCGGCTGTCCCCCCAATCCGGTGAACACGGTGGGAACGATTCTGAACTACCTGCTTCTCGGAAAACTTCCGGCACTGGATGAACTGGGTCGGCCTTTGTTTGCCTACGGCCAGACCATCCATGATCAGTGCCCCCGGAGATCCCACTTCGAGAACAACGAGTTCGTCGAAGAATTCGGCTCGGAAGAGGCGGCGCTGGGGTATTGCCTCTACAAGATGGGATGCAGAGGACCGGAAACCTACAACAACTGTCCGATCGTAAAATTTAATGACGGCACGAGTTGGCCGATTCAGGCGGGTCATCCCTGCATCGGGTGCAGCGAACCCGATTTTTGGGATAAGTTCACGCCCTTCTACGAGGAAATGTAGTCGACATCAATCGCAATATGATAGATCCTTAATCTAAAGGGAGGAGAATAGATGGCGCAAAGAATTGTAATAGACCCGATAACAAGGATTGAAGGCCATTTGCGCATCGAGGTCGAAGTTGCCGATGGCAAGGTCGTGAATGCCTGGAGTTCGGGGCAGATGTTCAGGGGGATCGAACTGATATTGCTGGGCCGAGATCCGCGGGACGCTCATCATTTTGTGCAACGATCCTGCGGGGTCTGAACGTACACCCATGCACTGTCCTCGGTGAGGGCAGCCGAAATGGCCATCGGGGTCAAAATTCCACCGAATGCGCGCATTATCCGAAATCTACTTATGGGTGCGCAGTTCCAGCACGACCACCTGGTTCATTTTTACCACCTGCACGCGCTGGACTGGGTCGATATCGTCAGCGCTCTGAAAGCCGATCCTCTCAAAACCGCCCAACTCTCCGACAATGTCAGCAATGCGCAGGTGGGCGGTAGCGCCTATTTCAAACAAGTGCAGCAGCGCCTGCAGACATTTGTCGACAGTGGGCAGCTCGGCCCCTTCGCCAACGCCTACTGGGGCCATCCGGCCTACAAACTGCCACCGGAAGCCAATTTGATGGCGGCCGCGCATTACATCGAAGCCCTCCGGCTTCAAGCCAGAACCGCCCGGTTGCATGCGATCTTCGGGGCCAAGAATCCCCATCTGCAATCATTGGTGGTAGGGGGCGTTACCTCCATCCGGGATCTGACGCCGGACCGCATCGCCGAATTTCTGTTCATCACCAAGGAAACCCAAGATTTCATCAAGAACGTGTATATTCCCGACCTGTTGGCGGTTGCTTCCTTCTACAAGGACTGGGGCGGCATCGGGGGTACGACGAACTTTCTGGCGTGGGGCGAGTTTCCGGCAAGCGATGTCGAGCCCGACAGCCTGTACATGCCCCGGGGCCTCGTCATGAAACGCGACCTCGCCAACGTCACCATGCCG
>JAQAZR010000202.1:0-4365 GCA_032127235.1 Deltaproteobacteria bacterium | reverse complement strand
AATTTGCACATGATGTGGAAAGGCAGTTGAATGAAAAAATCCAGCATAAAGCCGAATAACATCAACATAAGAAGCAAGGGGACTTTTAAGACGTGAAATGTGATCCTCGCGTTCATCATCGGCATAGCCTGCAGTCTGGGTTTGAATTTGTCTTTTTTTCGTTATAACATATTGAATTAAAAAAATAAAGAGGAATCATGCACCTGTCAGAATTACCCTATCAACAACTGGCCGGCCAGCGGCTCATGGTCGGTTTCGACGGTACAACCTTCAATGACGACTTGCGGTTTCTGATCGGCGCCCTCAATATCGGCGGCGTGATTCTTTTCACCCGCAACATCGTTTCACCCGACCAGCTGCGCGAGCTGTGTGCTGAAATTCAGCGCTGTGGTCGGCAGTCAGGCATCCCACCTCTACTGATCGCAATCGACCAGGAAGGAGGTGAAGTGGCCCGTCTCAAAAAACCCTTCACCCAGCTCCCCGGTGCCTCACAAATGAGAGACGAAGAGGATGTCACCCATTTTGCCCGCATGACAGCCGCCGATCTCCGGAACGCCGGCGTCAACATGAACATGGCCCCGGTGCTCGATGTGGCTCCGGCGGAAATCTCCAGCGTCATGGCATCCAGGAGCTTCGGGGCCGATCCTTTCCGGGTGGCCGCGATGGGCTGCCGGATGATCGACCAACTTCAGCGGCGCAACATTATGGCAGTGGCCAAACACTTCCCCGGCATCGGCCGCACGGTTCTCGACTCCCATGATGACATGCCCACTCTCAGTGTTGATCTGGAGGAACTCAGACAGGCTGACCTGGTTCCTTTCGCCGCGGCCATTGACCATCGGACGGCCGGGATGATGCTGTCGCACATCTTTTACGATCGCATCGATCCCGAGTGGCCGGCCAGTCTCTCGCCGGCGATCGTCAGGGACATACTGCGGCGGGACATGGGGTACGACGGTCTTGTCATGACAGACGATCTGGACATGGGCGCCATCAAGCGGCACTACGACATCCGAACCGTCGTGCGGCAAATCCTCGTTGCCGGGGTTGACGTGGCCCTGATCTGTCATAAGGGTCCGGACATTGAAAGCGCTCACGAGGAGATGATTCGGCAAATGTCGGCTTCCGCCGACTTGCGACGGAGAGGCATGGCCTCAGTTGCACGACTGTTGAAACTGAAACACCAATATCTGGGGTATCGATGGTTCCCTGATTGATAGTAACCCAAACCTATCGGTTCCAGGTTCACGGTTCAAAGGTTACAACCCATGGATGCAGCTTTGGTCTCACCCCAAAGGGGTGTGATTGAGTCCCAATGGGGTGCCCAATGAAACAATGGAATGGTGGGATGATGGATAATGGGGCGAAAAAGCGGAATATGTCTTTTATTAAATAAGACACTGCTCTCGAAAAGGCCCTATTCCGACAAACCCAATATTGCAATATTCCAGTATTCCAACATTCCAGTAAGCCCGTTACGGCAAAGCCAGATTTCTCTGACGTGCACTGCCACTTTCGCTCGAAGAGTCCAGCTCAAAGAGCTTGACGGGAATAGACATCATCGTCGAAGTCGGACCGGGCTCCATTTGCCAAATGGTGATATCCCGCGGCGGCAATCATGGCGGCGTTGTCACCGCAGAGGTCGTGACCGGGCAGATAGACGGATATTCCCTTTTTTCGAGCGTCCACAGTCACCTTTTCCCGCAAACGGCCGTTGGCCGCCACACCTCCGACCAGGGCAATCCGGTTGCAATTTTTGTAGATTGCGGCCTCGATGACTTTATCGGCCAGCACCTCCACCACCGCCTCCTGAAACCCGGCTGCAATGTCGGGTATTCGGGCGGCCAGATCCCGGAAGTGGTCGCGAACGTAACGACCGACAGCCGTCTTGAGCCCGCTGAAGCTGAAATCGAAGCCCGAACGGTCCAAATAGGATCGCGGAAATGGGATTCGTGTCGGGTCACCCTCTTGTGCCAGTTTCGAGATGATGCCGCCGCCCGGATAGCCGAGGCCGAGCAATTTCGCCACCTTGTCGAAGGCTTCTCCGGCGGCATCGTCACGGGTCTGCCCCATGAGGTCGAATTGCGTGTGGGATTTGACGTGATAAATGCTGGTGTGACCCCCGGAGGCCAGCAGGGTCGTGAAGGGAAAGGCCGGTGGATCGGGCTCCAGAAATACGGAATTGATGTGACCTTCCAGGTGGCTGACACCGATCCAAGGTAGTCCGCGGACCATTGCAAAGGCCTTGGCAAATGAAAACCCGACCAGAAGCGACCCGATCAAGCCGGGCCCTTGAGTGACCGCCACGGCTTCGAGTTCCGCCTGGGAGATGCCACCCTCACTGAGCGCCTGACGAACCACCGGCACAATGGCCTCGATATGCTTGCGGGAGGCCAACTCGGGCACAACCCCACCGAAAGGACGGTGAACGGCCACCTGGGAGGAAACCACTGAAGACAGAATCCGGCGGCCGTCCGCGACCACTGCCGCCGCGGTCTCGTCGCAGGAGGTTTCAATTCCGAGAACGATCATTTTGTTTATTTTTCTTCGGAACCCTCCCGGCACCGTGCGGACCGATCCCTCAGGTAGGACAGAGCCCGCCGTTCTTTTGACCCCGGGCGATCCAATCCAGCACCCGCAGGCAAATGCGCCTGATTCCGCCTGCCGGGATTGTCTTCTTTTCGTCTTTCATCAGGGCTCCGGCTCACATCCACTGACAGCGGTTGATCTGCTGCCGGCATTCGGCCACTTCGCCAATGACAAAGGCTTTCTCATTCAGGGCGGAAAGCCGCGACATAACCTCGATCGTCGAAGCGTCGGGGACAACGGCCACCAAGCCGATGCCGTTGTTGAAGGTCCTCAGCATCTCCTCGTCGGAAATCTTGCCCGCCTCCTGCAGGAAATCGAAAATCGGAGGAACCTCCCAGCTGCGTTTCTGCAGCAGAACCTGGCAGGCCCTCGGAATGATGCGCAGAAGGTTATCCTCGATTCCACCGCCGGTGATATGCGCCAGACCGTGAATCGGCAGATCGCGGGTCAGGTGACGAATGGTTTCGGAATAGATCTTTGTCGGCTTGATCAGTTCGTCCCCCAGCCGGCCGCCCAGTGCCTCTACGTGAGATGAGCACTCGAGTTTCAATCGGTCGAAACAAATTTTTCTGACCAGTGAATAGCCGTTGCTGTGCAATCCGCTGGAGGCAACCCCTACGATCTTGTCTCCCACGTGGATGCCGGAGCCATCGATGATCTTGGCATTGTCGACAATCCCGACCGCAAAACCCGCCAGATCGTATTCACCGGGTCGATAGATCCCCGGCATTTCCGCGGTTTCACCACCGATGAGCGCACACCGGGCCTGTTTGCACCCCTCGGCGATTCCCTGGATGACCGCCGTGGCTCTGTCGCTGTCGAGCTCGCCCATGGCAAGGTAATCCAGGAAAAATAACGGCCGGGCACCCTGAACCGCAATATCGTTGACGCTCATGGCCACCAGGTCAATGCCGACCGTGTCGTGCTTATCCATCATGAAGGCGATTTTCACCTTGGTGCCGACGCCGTCGGTGGAACTGACCAACACCGGATTGTCCACGTTGGCCACGTTCAAGGAAAACAGGGCACCGAAACCTCCGATGTCCCCCATTACTCCGGACCGCGGGGTTTGTTTGGCAATATCTTTGATCTTCTCGATCAATCGCGCGGCCTTTTTGATATCGACACCGGCTTCGGCGTAGGTCAGGGAATTAGACATGAGGCTCTCCAGAGTAAAGTGAGAAAGTGTTAAGAATTTGAATATTTAGAAGGAATCTCCTGAAAAGTCAAAACAATTTTTTTGACATCTCATCCGGGATAATGTAAAAATTTGCAGTAAACGAGACGTAAACCCCCTTTACGACCAACCGGCGAGACCTTGAGGCCATGCACGCAGTGTACGACGTCATAATTATAGAAGTCCGGGATACAGGAAGTCAAGGGATTGGACGGTCTGCCGTCATTAGCGCGGAAGGCTGCCGGTCCCGCCCGCCGGCGCGCCGTTTCCGGTTCCAGCTGCCGTTTTGACCCCACCCTGCCAGCTGTTAGGGTTCGCGAAAAAATAAGTTCGCAATTTTTGAGCGAGCCCTTAATAACCATTCAAGAACGAAAGGTCAGTGCAATGAGCAAATTTGCCAGACTGGACCGCCTGCCGCCGTACGTCTTTGCCCAAGTCAATGCCATTAAAATGGAGGCCCGGCGCAAAGGCGAGGACATTATCGATCTGGGTATGGGGAACCCCGATCTGGGCACCCCGCAGCACATCGTCGACAAACTCTTGGAAGCGGCCCAAAAGCCGCACAATCACCGTTACTCGGCCTCGATGGGCATCACCAA
>JAQAZR010000201.1:0-9297 GCA_032127235.1 Deltaproteobacteria bacterium | reverse complement strand
AATCCGGTCCACGATCTGGTCGATAGACTGGGGACTGATCGGATCACCGCAGCGATGGCAGTGGGCCGTGCCGACGCGAGCGAAAAGCAGCCTGAGATAGTCATAGATTTCGGTTACGGTGCCCACCGTGGAACGCGGATTGTGACTGGCGGTCTTTTGCTCGATGGCAATGGCCGGCGACAGCCCTTCGATCAGATCGACCGCGGGCTTCTCCATTCGTTCGAGGAACTGACGGGCATAGGTGGAAAGGGATTCCACATACCGGCGCTGTCCCTCGGCGTAAAGGGTGTCGAAGGCGAGGCTCGATTTGCCCGATCCCGAAAGACCGGTGATCACGATAAGCCGGTTGCGCGGCAAATCGAGGTCGACATTTTTTAAATTGTGCACCCGTGCGCCACGAATGACAATCGTATTGTGTGCGTCCATCGTTCGATCCGTTCAGGTTATCCGTAATCTTTCAGCATACTACAGATCTTTGCGACTTTTTCAAACAAAATCAGGAACGGGGTGCCGATAAACTGCGGTTGACGATGGCTGGCGTCTGAGGATCCTGTATTATGAAAATTAAAGAAAAAAGGCGAAAATAGCAGAAATTTAAAGATTGCTTTTTTGTATCCACAATCCTTTCAGCGGGCGATATGCTTAGAATGCTTGAATAAATTGCTAACATAAAAAATTCACGTGTTTCAGGGGAGTTGGACGCTGATTTGTTAAAAATTATAATAATTCAGAACTCATATAAATTGTTTATAAACGTTTTAGGTTTAGATCACAAATACCGACCATCCGGTTTGACTCAGGGTGTCAAAAGACGTTAAGACTCGCATGTCAAATTTACCGGCATCTCAAAATCGAAGATAAACCTCCCATACCGTTTGACATCGACGTTTTTGTCATAATTAACATTAACATAACAGTATCTTAGTCACCATTTCTTTAACAATAATCTAACATATTAGAGTGCCGAAACTTATGGAAACCGTCTGGAGCAGCGTGAAATCGGCGATCAAGGAAAAAATTCCCGGTCACAGTTTTCGGATGTGGATTGAACCGATCAGGTGTTATTTGGATGAGGAGGGCAGCCTCGTATTGGCCTGCCCCAATTTCTTCTCCAAGAAGCGGGTTCAGGAAAACTACGGCTCTTTTATTACGGAAGAATTCCAAAGGGCCCTGGGTAAAACCTGCACCATTTCATTTCTCGTTGCCAACGGCAACGGTAACAGAACCCCCAAACCGGAGCTCAGCCGACAGTTGGCCCTGCCGGATCTGGCCGTCCGGCCGTACAGCGGACGCCTGCTGCGCAAGGATTTCACGTTCGAGTATTTTGTCGTGGGCGGCAACAATGACTTCGCCTACTCGGCGGCCCTGTCCCTGGCCTCCCGCAAGGCCTCGCTGCAGAATTCTCTTTTTCTGCTTTCCAACACCGGCATGGGCAAGAGCCATTTGACCCAGGCAATCGGCCACCTCATTCTCACTCAGTTTCCCCGCGAACGTGTTTTTTACATGACGGCTGAGGATTTCAGTAATGAGATGGTCCAGGCCTACCGCAACGACTCGATCAATAAGTTCAAGGGCAAGTACCGCAACGACTGTGACGTGCTGCTGCTCGAGGACGTCCACCATCTAAGCGGCAAGGAACGCACCCAGGTCGAACTGTCCCTGACGCTCGATTCGCTGTTCGAAGCCGAAAAAAAGATTATCTTTTCGAGCTGCTACCGTCCGGGTGAGATTCCCAAGCTCAACGACAAACTGCGCTCCTGTCTTTCAGGCAGTCTGATTTCGGACATTGAGGCGCCGAACTTTCGGACCCGGGTGCGCATCCTGCAGCGCAAGGCTCTGTTGAAAGGCGTGCCAATTCCGGAAAAGGTCATTCATTACCTGGCCTCCGAGTTGACCGACGATGTCCGACAGCTGGAAAGCGGACTGATCGGAGTGACGGCCAAGGCTTCACTTCTGAGTTGCCCCATCGATCTCGCTTTGGCGGAGAGCGTCGTCAAGAACATTGTTCGCCAACGAAGCACCATCACCGTCGACATCATCAAGAAGCTGGTCTGCAAGCACTACAATATCTCGGTTAACGAGATCGATTCTCGTTCCCGCAAACAAACCTTCGTTCGGCCGCGTCAGATCGCGATGTATCTCGCCCGGAACTTTACGGATTCACCGCTTCAAACCATCGGCCGCAGTTTCAACCGCTTCCACGCGACTGTTTTGCACGCCGTCAATTGTATTGAAAAGGGGATAAAGGAAAATGGTGCCATCCAAAAACAGGTTGAATTCTTCCGCCAAAAGCTCCATTCGGGGAAGTTTTGATCGGCTGACTGCCGGAGAATACTTGCGTGAGATGGTTACAGCGGGTTTTACTGCCGTCAAGCGGGGCCTCAAACGCTTTTCTCCGCTGCACTATCTGATCGGCCTTCTCTTCGAAGATTTTGCCCACTTTTAGCCGCTCCATTCAGCAATTCCAGCATTTGTTCGTGAACATAGCCATTGGTCGCCAGAATCTCGCGGCTTTCGGGAGTGTAGGGGCGGTTTGAAAAATCGGTTATCTTCGCCCCGGCCTCCCGCGCAATCAGCATTCCGGCAGCGGTGTCCCAGGGTTTCAGGTGCTCCTCCCAGAAGCCTTCGAAACGGCCGCAGGCCACATGGCAAAGGTCGAGGGCGGCGGAACCGAGCCGACGAATCCCTTGTGCCGCTTCCAGACACCGGGTAAACCGAGACACGATCGGCGCGAGGTCCTCCCGCACATCATACGGGAAGCCGGTCACCAATAGACTGTCTGTGAGCGAGGGTATCTCCGAGACCCGGATGGGGCGCTCGTTGCAAACGGCTCCACCTCCGGCCGTTGCCGTGAAGAGTTCACCGGCCACCGGGTTGAGCACGATTCCGAAGAGGACGTCGCCCTCGACTGCGAAGGCGATCGAAACGGCATACAGGCCGATCCGGTGCGCGTAGTTGGTTGTTCCGTCCAGCGGGTCTATGATCCAGGTGCAGGCACTATTGCGGGTGTCACGGCCGCTCTCCTCAGCCAGAATGCCGTGGTCGGGAAACCGGGAGCGGATCACCTGCAGAATGCGTTCTTCCGAGGCGGTGTCGGCCTCGGTGACCAGATCGATGACACCTTTCTTGCGCACCCGGGAAATTTTGCCGAACTTGGCCTGCAAAATTTCGGCTGCCTGGTAAGCGGCTGAAATGCCGACCCTCTTGACGTTTTCTAAATCAATCCGTTGAATAGGATCCATCATCAGGCATCTCCTTCATCTCCTTCCGGCTTGCGGTCACCGACAATGACGCGGTTTTCCAGGGCCGGTAAAAAGTGTTTCTGCATCCGCTCGATCAAAGGCATGAGGGTGCCGGCCGTGTCGGCTGAAACCGGAATACCGTCGAGCCGCGCGGTCAGCGTGCGGACCAGTTCCGGATCGACCAGGTCCTGCTTGTTCAGAACCCGTATGACGGCCAGCTTTTCGAGTTTCAGGTCGCCCAGAATGTTTTCCACCGAGTGGATCTGCTCCAGGTGCCGGGGGTTGCTGATGTCGATGACATGCAGCAGCAGGTCGGCGTTTTCCAGTTCCTCCAAGGTCGCCCGGAAGGCGACCACCAGATCCTGCGGCAGGTCTTTGATGAAGCCGACCGTGTCGGTGATGATCACCTCGATGTCACGCGGGAATCGCAGACGCCGGCTAGAGGGGTCTAGGGTGGCGAAGAGTTTGTTTTCGACCAACTCGCGACTTTTGGTCAATGTGTTCAGCAGGGTTGATTTGCCGGCATTGGTGTAGCCCACTATGGAAATGATCGGCAGCCGCTTTTTGCTTCGCCGGGCACGCTGCTGTTTACGCTGGCGGCGGACGAGAATGAGGGCTCTTTCCAATTGCGCGATCCGGTCGCGCACCCTGCGGCGATTGATTTCCAGTTTGGTTTCACCGGGTCCGCGGCCTCCGATTCCTCCGGTCAGGCGCGACATGGCCGTGTTCTTGACGATCAGACGGGGCAGCATGTACTTTAACTGCGCCAGTTCTACCTGAAGCTTGCCCTCTCGCGAGTGGGCCCGCTGGGCGAAGATGTCCAGGATTAACATCGTGCGATCGATGACCTTGATGTCCACCTGGTCGGTAATCGCACGGATTTGAGACGGGTTCAATTCCTGGTCGAAGACGATCATGGTCGCACCGCGGTTGAGTGCCGTCAGGGTCAGCTCTTCCACCTTCCCGCGGCCCATCAGGAAGCGCGCGTCGACCTGCTTGCGGTGCTGGAGAATGGCATCGACCGCTTCTATGTCGCTGGAGGCCGCCAGCTCTCTGAGCTCGGCCAGAGAGTCGCGTGCCTTCCGGCCCGGGGCGCTGGTGACGCTGACCAGCAGGGCACGCTCTTTCCCGCGTGCGGCGCGATGAAGCGAGCGCATCTGAGCGAGTTCGTCCTCGAGGGCCCTGATCAGATCGAGACAATTGATATTCAGCGCGTTGGCCGCAAGGGGTGGCAGCAACTGCCAGGGGGCCTCGGCCGGTGCGCCGGGAAGAATGTGGGACAGGTAGACCCGGGGGAGTTCGGTTTCGCCGACTGCCGTGACGACACCCATCAGATCGAGCCTGAGCAGGGCCAGGTCGGTCAGGTCGTCCTTGGTCGGCGGCTCATCGTCTAGGTGGGTGTGCAGACACCGCAAGCCCCGCAGGCGGCCCGGCGCGACACGGTACTCGCTGAGATCCGGGATGACGATTTTTTGATGATCGCCGACGATAACGCTGACGATCCTGCCGCTGCGGTCGATCAGAAGGCCGACCTGACGTCGACCTTCGTAAGACAGGCTCGAGATTTCGCGGGCCAGCTCGAAGGTGATGACCTGATCGGGAGGGACCCGGCGGCGATAGAGCATTTCGAGCCGGCGCGTCTGGCTCGACTTGAGGCCGCCGATGTTTCCATGGAGCCGCTTCATGGCTGTGCCGCCGTCTTATCCGGGAAACGGAACAATGTTGTCCTGGCTGGCCGGATTTTCAAAACGGGTGTAGGTATTCAGGAATACCAGAGGAACCATGCCGATCGGGCCGTTGCGCTGTTTCGAAATGATGATTTCCGCTTTGCCCTTGTTCGGATTGTTCTCGTCCTTGTTGTAGACTTCGTCACGGTAGATGAAGGCTACGACATCGGCATCCTGTTCCAGGGCGCCGGATTCCCGCAGGTCCGAGAGCTGCGGCCGCTTGTCGCTGCGCTGTTCGAGCATCCGGTTGAGCTGGGAGAGGGCGACGACCGGAATGCTGAGTTCCTTGGCCAGGGCCTTCAAGGCCCTGGATATTTCGGAGATTTCCAACTCCCGGCGTTCAGCCGAACGCCGGCCCTGCATCAGCTGAATATAATCGATAATGATCAGGCCGACATTTTTATCCAGCTTCAGCCGGCGTGCCTTGGCACGGATTTCCATGGCCGTCAGCACGGGCGAATCGTCGATGAAGATCGGTGCATTGGACAGGTTGCTGGCCGCTTCGGTAATCCGCAGCCAATCCTCTTGGCTGATGAAGCCGCTTCGCAGGCGCGTCGAATCGAGCCGGGCCTCGCTGCTGAGCATCCGCATCGACAGCTGTTCCTTGGACATTTCCAGCGAGAAGATGGCCACCGGCACACCGGCCTCCATCGCGGCATTGCGGGCGATGTTCAGCGCGAAGGCCGTTTTTCCCATCCCGGGCCGGGCAGCCAGAATGATCAGGTCGGAGTTCTGGAAGCCGGAAGTTTTGTGATCCAGGAGAGTGTAGCCGGTGGTGACCCCCGTAATCAGGGATTTGTTTCCCTGGCGTTCCTCCAGTAAGTCGATGTTGTCTTCGATCATCTTGCTGAGCGGGTGAAAGGACTGGTGGGCCTTCTTTTCCGATATTTCGAAGATCGACGCCTCGGCAAAGTCGATCACCTCCTCGACATCACCGCGGTCTTCGTAGCAACGACGGGCGATGTCGCCGGCCTTCTGTATAAGCCGTCGCAGGCTGGCTTTGTCGTGCACGATTTTGGCGTAGTGCTGGGCGTTGACGGCAAGGGGCACTGTATCGACCAGATGGGCCAGGTAGGTGGGGCCGCCGATTTGATCGAGTTGGCCGAGTTGTTTGAGATGGTTGGACAGGGTAACCAGGTCGATCGGTTCGTTGCGGCCGAAGAGCTCGGTTATAGCGGCAAATATTTTTTGATGGACGGTTTTGTAAAAATCGTCGGCTGACAAGATTTCGAGAACATCCAACAGGGTGTGATTGTCAACCAGGATTGCACTGATGAGCGACTCCTCGGCCTCGATGTTTTGTGGCGGCAGGTGGACCAGGGAAGGGTCGTTTTCTTTGAATTGAGATCTTTCTGGCATGGGGCTGACCACCTCCGATCGACGGTCGTGACGCGGTGTGGAAGAAGGGTTGTTGCCCTGCGGATAAACGGGTACCCATCGGGGGAGCGCATCGAGAGGTGCTGCCCCGGTCGCCGAGATGCCGGCTTGGACGTATGCGGACTCGATCTCAGGATTCCGGTACGATTTCGACCGTGATCTCCGGTTCGACATCCTTGTAAACCCGGATCGGAACCTTGTGGGTGCCGATCTGCTTGATCGGATCGGTCAGCAGAACCATGCGTTTCTCGACCGTGATGTTCTGCTTGTCGAGCGCTTCTATGATGTCGCGCACGGAGATCGAACCGTAGAGCCGGTCCTCTTCACTGACCTTGGCCGGGATGGTCACCGCGACGCCTTGAAGCTTTTCAGCCATCTCCTCGGCAATCTTCTTTTCTTTGGCTATTTGAAGTTCGAATTTTGCTTTCACCTGCTCGAGTTGCTTGCGGTTCTGCGGTGTCGCTATCAGCGCTTTTTTTTGCGGGATCAAGTAGTTCCGGGCATAGCCCTTGGCCACATTGACTTCAGAGCCGATGATGCCGAGCGAATCGATAGTTTCTGTCAATAAGACCTTCATTTAAACCTCCAGAAGCGAATAACGTGCCGTTTGCCTGTTGGCGGCGTTCCGGACACATCGCGCTCGAGACAAGCGGGCGTCAATTTTTTTTTTCGACCCCCAGTTTTCTGAAATTCAACCACATGTCGAAAAAACCCAGGCCCACAACGACCAGCAGAACGACTTGCTGCAGGGCGATGAGGCTGTACAAAACGATCCGCAACAGGCGCGGAAAGCGTTTTTTTTCAAAGTAAAACGAAATGATGGCGATTCCCTGAAAAAAATAAATCGTCATCAAAATCAGCAGGCCGTTGATGCCGAACAACTTGACGGTGCGTTCGGGAATAATCAGCATGAGACCGCACCCGATGACGCTCCACACCAGCGGTTCGGGCGCTTTCCATAAATTGAGTCGTCCGAAGTCCGGGTAATACAGACGGTAACTTCTCAGCAACGGCCGGGACAACAGCAGGCTGGTCCACGAAAGAAAGAGGGCTGCCGAGACCGACAGGGCCGGAACGATGCGAACCAGAACGTACTGTATGCCGTCGAGTGCATCCTCGATGGGGCGAATGGTGTCGGTCGGAACCCCCATGCTCTCATAAAGCCGAAGCGAGGCCTCGAGGTTTCTGCGAACGTAGCCTGAAACCAGTTGGTCGAGGCCGGCGGCGGTCGTCGAGCTGTACACGAGAACGATGAACAAACCAACCGCAAGGGTCACGGCACTAGTCAGCGCCACCGTTTTTTCGACCGACAGCCTCAGGACGAACAACTCGTAGAGAACGAAACCGCAGAAAACCAGCTCGAAAAAATAGAGCAGGTCGATCGAAATACCGCCGAGCATCGGGGCCAACGCCAGAAGCGCGATAGCCGGCACCACCATACCGATCGTTCGGCCATGTTTGGCGCGACAAAATATCGTCGGCAGTGGGATGATAACGGTACAGAAAAACCCGAGAACCGGCGATTGAAGCGTAATGGCGAACAATACACTGGTAACGACGATGCCGATTGCCAAATCTTTGAGTGTTTCAACGGAGCCGATCAGGGCCACGGTCCTCTTCTCCGGTACGGCAGCCTGCAGATCAGACCGGCAGTCGCTGCTAGTCCAAGCTTCCGACGAACGGCAGCAAGGCGATGGCACGGGCGCGCTTGATCGCAAGGGTCAGGGGGCGCTGATGTTTGGCACAGGTCCCGGATATGCGCCGCGGAATGATTTTTCCCCGTTCGGTGATGAAATATTTCAGATTTTTCGAGTCTTTGTAGTCGATCTGGAGGCTGCTGTCGGCACAGAACCGGCAAACCTTGCGTCGGTGGTAGATTCTTTTTTTGCGGGCGCCGCCAGTCCTGGGTTTATATGCGGGTGCCATATTTTTACTCCTCCTTCCCGGTTTCGGTATCTGTGGCTTTGGTATCGGGGGCTTCGGCTGTCAGGGCCTCTGCTGCTTGTGTCGGCGTTTCCGGTTTTGCTTCCGGAACTTCTGCCGCAACGTCTGAAGGAGGTGTTTCTTCAGCGGTTTGCGCCTTTGCGAGTTCGGCTTTCTTTTTCTCGCTCTCGGCGGTTTCGGCCTTTCGTTTCTCGCTCTCGGCGCGTTCGGCCTCTTCTTTTATCTTGTCGACGTCTGCTGCTTCATCGATCAACACGGTCAGGTACTTCATGACACGGTCGTCGATCCGGCAGAAACGCTCGATTTCATCGACGATGGTGCCGGTGCCGCAGAAATCGAAGCGGGTATAAAATCCGCGGGGTTTTTTCTTGATTTCATAAGCGAGCTTGCGGTTTCCCCAATCGTCACGTAGCACCAGGAAGCCATTTCCCTGGGAAATGGTGTCACTGATACGATCGAACACGGGCGCTCGTCCGTCTTCGGAAATATCCGGATCCAAAATGATGATCGTTTCGTACCTGCGCATGATCCTTGATCCTCCTTGTGGTTATCAAGCCCCGGGTCCCGCCCGGAGCAAGGATGCAGCCGGCAGTCGTGTGCCGGATAAAAACACTTTTGATAACACCGATAAACAATCGATGTCAAGACGATTTTGAAAAATCGGGTTTAAATTTCAAGGCGACGGCTTTAAAGGGAGGGGAACAGGTGTCCGCTCAGAAACGGTTGCCCGAATCGCCCGTTTGCCGTTTTATTGTTGCTTTTATGAAAAAACAATTTAAATTTATGCAGTGCTTTCACCGCGTCCGATATTTGATGGACCCGTAATAAGTTAAGATCCTACATTCTATCTTCAGGAGGTTCGAAATGAAAAACGTGCGCCACAGGTTCGTCACATTTTTTTGGGTTGTCGCCATAAACGCGCTGATTGCCGGGTTTACCGTTCCTGCAACAGCTGCCGGTACGAGTGCACAGCAGGGTCTCGTGGATGCGGCGCGCGTTACATTCAA
>JAQAZR010000200.1:0-9443 GCA_032127235.1 Deltaproteobacteria bacterium | reverse complement strand
GGCCGGCAGTTGAGGATCCCGGCCACCTGCTTTCGCGCGGACTCCACTGCCTGTTTGGGGGCAATGCCGTACCAGTGCGAGCTGGATGGGTTGCCGAACTCGACTTCGAGAAAAGGCCGCATGGCAGCGACCACTTCGGGGGCATGCGGTGTCGTGCCGTTGTAATCCAAATAAATCGGTTTGATCATGATACGTCTCCCAAACTAATCAACCGGCTAAGGGCTCAACTGACCAACCGGCCAACCGTTTAAAACATCTGTTCCCAGAGGCTGAACATCACTGCCTTATAGCCGGCCGGTGCGTAGTTCCACTTCTTGCCGTATACGTGAATGCGGTTGGTTTCTTCACCGTTTTCGTCATACACCTTTCCACCCTCGAGAGTCCACGCCAGGATGCCGCCTTCCAGATTGCGGACGGAGAGACCTTTTTCGTCCATTTCGCGGGCAAAAACCCCGCTGCGGTAACTGACGGTACAGTAGCCCACCACGGTTTTCCCGGCGTATTTTTCCGGGTGGCTCAGAAACTCGTTCTGGGTAATGGCGTGCGGCAGCATGGACACCTTCATCTCCGCCGGCTTGCGGGTGTCGATGAAAACGACTTCATCCTTTTTCAGCAAGTCCATGGCCTGTTGCGGCGATATGTCCATGACTGCCGGAAAGTCTTTCTTGTAATCGGCATACATGGCGTAGACAACCTCTTTTTTTTGCGCATCCGAAAGGCTGTTGTCCCCCATGGCTGAACCGGTTATTATAAGCGTACATGCCATCGTCCAGAATAGTCTTGCATGCCAAAGAGGATTCATGGCGCACCTTTATCGTATCGGGCCGTAAAGTCAATCGACCCTCTGTTCATCCAACATACCTATTTGTGTTATCAAAATGTCATATATTTCAAACTGGACTTGCTCTCCAACTGTATGATAGGCCTCATCGTCGAAACGTAGAGTGTTAATCTAATGCCGAAGCGCTTTTAAAGCAAACTCCATACTTCTAAAGCCTGAATCAGCGGGTCGCTGCTGCGGCCCTTTTTTCATCATGGACCTGGATTTTTTATTCCGCAAAGACATTCCGAAAGATGGAAACGGTCGATAACAAATATCCCGAGACACCGCGACTGGCCATGTGCAACTTCATCACGGACATGGCCCGTTTGAAACGGTTTGCCGTCGACCACGGTTTCGCCGGGATCGACTGGTCGTTCGATCTGGAAAATCTGCCGACGCGACCGGCGGATGAATCCCGCTGGGTCGATTTTCTGGCGGCCCTGGATCCCCTCGAAATCCGTTTTCACTGCCCATTCGCGAAAATAGACATCGGCCATGAAGATCCTCAAAAAGGCCGGGTTGCAGTGGATCTGTTTCATCGCGTCATCAAACTGGTGTCCAAGGCCGGCGGTAAATTTCTCACCCTGCACGTCGGTCTCGGGCGTGACAGCACAAAAACCCTTTCCTGGAACGACACCCTTCAGAACCTGAGACGAATGGTGCATTACGGAGCCGAGCGCGGGGTCACGGTCTGTCTGGAAAACCTGGCCTGGGGCTGGACCAGCAAACCGAATCTCTTTGAAAAGCTGATCCGCCGTTCCGGCGCGGGGGTGACGTTCGACATCGGTCATGCCCATGCCTGCGAATCGGTCGGCAGCCAGCACTTCGATGCCGAGGATTTCGTCAGTCCCCACCCGAGCCGCGTGTTCAACGCCCACGTCTATTACACCGAGATTCCGGGCGTCGGCCATCTACCGGCCAAGCACCTTGACGACATCCGGGATCGCCTGGGTATCCTGCGCCGGACCGCTTGCCGGTGGTGGGTGATCGAAATCAGGGACGTCGAGGGATTACTGCAGACCAAAGAGATTATCGACGCCTATCTCGAGCAGTATCAACCGGAGCGCCCGAGCGGCGAAAACCGATGACCCCGCGCGCTGGTGACTTTTACACTCTGTAAAAAAAGCTGATAGCCCCGACAACCAACCGCTCGCCCTGCCGCTCGTTTTTTTCTTTAAATTCATATTAATTCAAACGGTTGTATCTTTTCTCTTCGCCCTTTCGCCTGGCACACCTTTTGCGCTCATCTGTTGGAAGATAGAGCGGTTCGCGCCCGTGAAAAGAGCGGAGTAACGGACCGCGCCGGATATCAACCGATGCACTTTCAGCGGGTGAAGCCGGTGAGAACGACCGAAATCATTGTTGCGATTCTCATCCTGTGGCCCCTGGCAGCAGCGATCCTGTGTTACCTCGTTCGCTCCGACAGGCTGCGCAACAAACTGGTTCCCGTGACCGGTGTGTTGCTCACAACAGCTGCGCTGCTTCTGTCTATCCATATCCCTTTCAGCTTCGGACTGGAACCGAGCGCCGAAAAAGTGATCGACGTCCTGATCCTGTCGATCGATATTCTCCTGCTGGGCGTCATTCTTTTCATCGGCCTCAGGCACCGGCACCGATTAATACCGATACTGGCCATTCTTCAGCTGGTTTTGATCGGCTTCAACGAATTCTACCCGGTACCGACGCCGCGGGTGAATCCGATTGTCCACTGCGATGCCCTGTCGCTTCTGCTGGTCCTGATCGTTTCCATTGTCGGTTCCGTCATTTGCGTTCAGGCGTTGGCTTACATGAAAACTCATGAAGCTCACCTTCAACTGTCGGCTTCCCGTCAGCACCGTTTCTTCGCCGTCATGCTGCTCTTCCTGGCGGCCATGAACGGCCTTGTTCTGGCCGACAAGCTATCGTATCTCTATTTCTTCTTTGAGATAACCACCATCTGTTCGTACCTTCTCATCGCCCACGACGCAACACCGGCGGCAATCACAAATGCGCTGCGGGCGCTTTGGATAAACAGCTTTGGTGGTTTGGCGCTGGTGGCAGCCGTGTTATGGTTCGCCCGATTCCATGGCATCAACGCCTTTCAGCAGTTTAAAGCAGATGATTTCCGATCGGCGGTCTGGCTGTTGCCGCTGGCCTTTATGTGTCTGGCCGGCTTTGTAAAGGCCGCGCAGTTTCCTTTCCAGAGCTGGCTTTTAGGGGCAATGGTAGCGCCCACCCCCGTATCGGCCCTGCTCCACTCGAGCACGATGGTCAAGGCCGGCGTTTACCTGGTGCTGCGTGTCGCTCCCTTTTTTCAGGATACATTCCTGGGACTGTGCGTGGCGCTTTTCGGTGCTTTCGCCTTTCTGGCGGCTGCAGCGCTGGCCCTGGGTCAGAGAAACGGCAAACGGGTGCTGGCCTATTCCACTATCAGCAACCTGGGGCTGATGTTTGCCTGTGCCGGATTCGGCACCCCGATGGCTCTAACCGCCGCTGTTATTCTCCTGTTATTTCACGCCGTGACCAAGGCGTTGCTCTTCTTGTGTGTGGGGGCTATCGAGCAGGGCATCGATAGCCGCGACATTGAAGACATGCGCGGTCTTTACACCCGTATGCCGTTGACGGCCCTCATCACCGTTGCGGGGGTCATCTTCATGATTATGCCTCCCTTCGGACTGCTGGTCGGCAAGTGGATGGCCCTGGAGGCCGCCGCCCGAAATTTGGCGGCCCTGCTGATGCTGGCCCTGGGCAGTGCCCTGACAGTGATGTATTGGGCTCGGTGGGCCGGAACGCTCATGAGCGACCCGCTCGACGGACGTTTCCGTCCGGAAAGTCAACCGGTGCTTACTTGGGGTGCTTTGGGGATTTTGAGCTTCGGTATCGTGGCCCTCAGTACGGCCGTCCCCTGGCTTTACGGCGCGTTGCTCCAAGCCGCCGCGGGAGATGTGCCGGCTTACAGCGTTCACAATGGGGCAATGGAAAATCCGACCGGTATCTTCAGCGTCTTTCCGCTGTGCCTGGCCGCCGGTTTCGGATTCATTCTGGCCTTGGGAGCCGTCCGTCACGCCCGGCAGGCAAGAATTGTATCGCCCTATATGTGCGGAGCCCAGCAGCCGGAGCCCGGCGTGTTTACTGGCCCGATGAATCAACCGGTCAAGTCCGAGGCCGGTAATTACTATTTTGCGTTCCTTTTCGGTGAAGAACGGTTGACGGGTTGGATCAACGCCGGGGCGCTGCTGTTGCTGACATTGCTGATCGGAGGAACCCTGAGATGAGGAATGCCCTGCTCGCTCTGAGCGGCCTCCTGGCGGCTCCTTTGGCCGGGAGTCTTCTCATCGGCTTGGACCGCATCCTGACCGCACGTCTGCAGTCGCGTATCGGACCGCCGGTCCTTCAGCCCATCTTCGATGTCGTCAAACTTTTCGGCAAGGAGCGCGTGGTGGTGAACGCCTGGCAGGCGTTCAGTGCCTATGCGTATCTGGCGGCGGTGGCTGTAGCGGTGGTCCTCTTTTTTATCCGTTCGGACCTTTTGGTCATATTCTTGATTCAGGCGGTGGGGACCGTGTTTATCGTAGTCGGCGCCCTGGCTTCGGCCTCGCCCTTCAGCCAGGTCGGCGGCTACCGTGAGCTTCTGCAGTCCCTGGCTTGCGAACCTTTGCTGGTGCTGGTGATTGCAGGCATCTACCTCGAGACCGGCAGCTTCGCCATCACCGCGGTCGACAGATGGCCTCAGCCCTTGATGGTGCGCCTACCCTTGCTGTTCATCAGCCTGCTCTTCGTCATGGCCGTCAAGCTCCGCAAGTCGCCCTTCGATTTTGCGGCCTGCCGCCATGCACACCAGGAGCTGGTCGGCGGGGTTCTAACCGACTATTCGGGGCCCTTTCTGGCGTTGATCGAGGTCGGGCACTGGTTCGAGACGGTCCTCATGCTGGGTATTTGTTCACTTTTTTGGGCCGACAATTGGGCGGCTATGTTGGCCCTGGCGGGTGCGGCCTATTTGACGATGGTCTGGCTCGACAACGTCACGGCGCGCATGAACTGGCGCTTGTTGTTCGGTTACGCCTGGCTGCTGGGACTGCCGCTGGCGCTGATCAATCTGTTCTGGCTCTATAGAGGCTGACCCGACAATGAGAATCTGGGCCAAGTTTATCGGTTACGCACGGTTTAAATCGCCGTGGCTGCTGCACTTCGATTGCGGCAGCTGCAATGGATGCGACATCGAGATTCTGGCGTGCCTGACACCGGTTTACGACTTGGAGCGATTCGGCATCGTCAATGTCGGCAACCCCCTACACGCCGATGTCTTGCTCGTCAGCGGAACGGTCAATCCCCGCAACCGCATCGTTCTGGAGAATCTGTTCAATCAGATGCCGGCCCCGAAGGTGGTCGTTGCCATCGGTGCCTGTGGGCTTTCGGGCGGAATTTTCCGCGGGGCCTACAACGTGGTCGGCGGCATCGATCGGGTCATTCCCGTCGATGTTTATGTGCCCGGCTGTCCTCCCCGACCGGAGGCGATCATCGACGGCGTGCGGTTGGGGCTGGAGAAATTGAGAACCGGCGGTGTCACTCTTGACTCCAAAGATGGGCCGATCGGGGCAACGAAGGAAAATCATCCATGCTCGCGAACGAACTGATCATCGGATTGGACAGTCTGCTCGGCGAGGCGGCCCGGCTCAAACGGGATGGTTACCGGTTTGTCACCATGACCGCTCTGCGATTAAACGGCACCCGAACAGAGATCCTCTACCACTTCGACCGGGAGTTACACTTCAGGCACCTGCGGCTGACAGTGACCGGTGACGCGACGGTCCCCAGCATCACCCCGGTCTACTTCGGTGCGTTTCTGGCCGAAAACGAAATTCAGGATCTATTCGGCATCCTTTTTGAGGGCTTGGTGATCGATTACCGGAGAACCCTCTTTCTCGAAACGTCGATCGAACCGGCGCCATTTTGCCGTTTCAATGTGAAGCGTAAAGCCAAATCGGATTCGCCGGCAGGGGAGGAGCGGTGAAAGTTCAGACAAAAGACGCATTGCGCCTCAAGCCACGCTCGGTCATCCCTTTCGGTCCACAGCACCCGGTATTTCCGGAACCGCTTCAGTTGAAGCTGACCGTCGAAGAGGAGATGATCACCGAGGCGATTCCGGTTTTCGGATACGTTCACCGCGGGCTCGAGCAGCTCTGTGCGCAGCGCGATTTTCACCAGATGGTGCAGGTCGTGGAAAGGGTTTGCGGCATCTGTTCGGTGATGCACGCCATGTGCTATTGCCAGGCCATCGAGGAGATCATGGCGGTCGAGGTGCCGCGCCGGGCAGTGTATCTTCGAACCATATGGGCCGAACTCCATCGCTTGCAGAGTCATTTGCTGTGGCTGGGGCTGTTTGCCGACAGCTTCGGATTCGAGAGCCTGTTCATGCAGTTCTGGCGGATCCGTGAGAAAGTTCTCGACATCAACGAGGCCACTGCCGGTAACCGTGTGATTGTCTCGATCAACGTGGTCGGCGGTGTCCGACGGGACTTGGCGGCCGAGAATGTCCGCTGGCTGCTGCCCATTTTAGAACAGGTGGAGACGGATATTCGGCGGCTCGAATCGACTGTGATCGACGATGTCACCATCCGGAAGCGCACCGTCGGCAAGGGGATTCTGAACGGCGATCGGGCGCGGGAGCTGGGGGCGGTGGGCCCGACCTTGCGTGGGAGCGGCGTTGCGCAAGACACGCGACAGACCGGTTATGCCGTCTATGCAGAGCTCGACTTCCAGCCGGTGGTCGAAACCAGCGGCGACTGTTACGCCCGCTGTCGGGTTCGGTTTTACGAGACGCTGCAGAGTATCGACCTCATCCGGCAGGCCGTCGCCGGAATGCCGCCGGGCGACATCGCCGTCACCGTCAAGGGACGACCTCAGGGCGAAGCCGTCGCTAGGGTCGAACAGCCGCGGGGTGAACTTTTTTATTACATCAAGGCCGACGGCAGTAAAAATCTGGAGCGGGTGCGCATCCGGGCGCCGTCTTTCGCCAACATGCCGTCTCTGGTCACCATGCTGCCCGGCATGTGGTTTTCGGATGTGCCCGTAATCGTGCTCTCGATCGATCCGTGCATCAGCTGCACCGAGCGCTGATGTGAACAGTCAGCAGTGACAGGGTGGAGGAATCGCCGTGTTCAGCATGACCTCAACCGTTCTTCGGAACCTGGTCACACGCAAGTCCACCCGACTCTACCCGCAGGAAGTTCGATCTCCTTTTGAGCGGGTGCGGGGCGACCTAGAGCGGGAGGCTGCAAACTGCACATACTGCGGTGTGTGTGCCGCCAAATGCCCCTCCCAGTGTATCCGGGTGAAAAAGGCGACGGCCACCTGGATTCACGATCCGACGGCATGCGTGTTCTGCGGTACCTGTGTCGAAACCTGTCCGGAAAAGTGCCTCCATCACACGGAAAGGCCCCGACCGCCCTTTACGGCAAAGGACGCGACCATCACGGAGGGCTTCAAATATTAAACATCAAAAGTTGAATCACGCGACTTGGGTGATGATCAATTGCAGGTTCGGATCTGCAACATTCACAGTGGCTGGCCTGTCGGCCACGAAGCCGTTGAGCAGTGCAGCCAAAAGGAGGGGAAGATGAGCAGGAAGCACAAACTATTGATAGCCGTCGACGGGTCGCAGGCGGCGCTTTCGGCCGTGAGGTATATCAGCCGGATGGTGACCCCGGAGGACAAACACATCACTCTTTTTCACCTTCTCCCGGATCTGCCGGAGCCGTTTCTCGATCTGAACCTCTCCGCTGCCGGCAGCGAGGACCTTTTCATGATCGATGATTGGCGCAGAGAACAGCAACGGTTCAGTGAAGAGAAACTGGAAACCGCGCGGCAACTATTGCTGAAGGCCGGTTTTACTTCCGGTCAGGTCCAGACAGAGGCCTGCGTCAAACAGGTGGGGGTTGCCAGGGACATCCTTGTCGAATCCTACAAGGGCTATAGTGCGGTTGTGATCGGCCGCACCGGACAAAGCGCTCTTGCGGGGCTTTCAATCGGCAGTGTGGCCAATAAACTGCTGGCCGGGATGCACAACCTGCCGCTGATCATCGTGGGCGGTGATCCGGATCCCGCCAAAATTCTTCTGGCCTTTGACGGCTCCAGCGGCTCCGAAAACTGCGTCGACCTTGTGGGGTCGCTTCTCGGGGATGCGGACAAGGAGGTGATGCTTTGCCATGTTATCCGGCCCATCGACATTCAACAGACCGGTTCGGATTTCTTCAAGCCGTCCTATGAGAAGGAATGGATAGAGGCCAATCGACGACGGATTGTTCCAGCCCTGACCGAGGCCAAGGAGGCTCTCATCGATGCTGGTCTCAACACCAGGCGGATCAGCTTCGAAATCCTGGCCGAGAGCCTCAGCCGGGCCGGTGCCCTGGTGCATGAAGCCAAAATCAGAAATTTCGGCACCATTGTGGTGGGTCGACGCGGTCTGACCATTGTCAACGAGTTTCTCATCGGCCGGGTGAGCACCAAGGTCGTCAACCTGGCGGAGCAGCGCGCGGTCTGGGTTGTCAACTAGTTGCGTATTTTAGGATAGTCATTTCTTACAAGGGAGGTCGATCGGACAGTTCGATGGTGAGCCAAAATGGGTGAAACCTATACCATCCGTATAGACGAATTTCAGAAGTTGATCGACGGATTGCACCGCCGCGGATACCAATGCATCGGGCCGGTCCTGCGGCAAGATGTGGTAACCTACGACGAGCTCGCCACCAGTGAGCTGCTTCCCCTAGGAATCGCTGACCGACAGTCTCCGGGGTGCTATCGCCTTGAAAAGGCACCGTTGCCGGCCATCTTCGGGGCTCACCCCGTTCCGGTTTCATGGAAAACTTTTCTGTGGCCGGACTTTGTGCCGATCTTCGATGCCTTGCTTACAGCGGACGGTTTTGAGATCCGATCGGCCGCCGTTCCTTTTGAAAAATACGCTTTTATAGGGGTGCGCCCGTGCGATCTGCATGCCATCGAAACGTTAGATCTGGTCTTTCACAAAAGGCCGGGATCGGCCATTGACTACACCGGTCGTCGAAAAACCCTTTTTGTCGTTGCGGTCAATTGCACCAGTGCCGCCGACACCTGCTTCTGTGAGGCCATGGGCACGGGTCCCGAAGCTTTGTCCGGATACGATCTTTGCCTGACCGAACTCCCCGACCCGGTTGACCACCGTTTCTTGACCACTGTCGGCTCGGCAGAGGGCTTAAACCTGGTGGGGGAACTTAAGACCGAATCAGCAACGCTTTCGGATCTGCAAAAAGTACGCGGGATTTTGTCCGACACCGTTAAAAAAATGGCCGGAAAGCTAGACAGCGCTGATTTGAAGGACCTTCTTTACGGGCTGTTGGACCATCCGCACTGGGGAGAAACTGCTGCACGCTGCCTGGCCTGCGGCAACTGCACCATGGTCTGCCCCACCTGTTTCTGCACCACGGAGGCCGACACGACCGACCTGGCAGGCCGGCAGGCAAAACGATACCGCCGATGGGATTCTTGTTTCAACCTATCCTTTTCATACCTTCACGGCGGATATGTCCGGTCCTCAATTGCGGCGCGCTACCGACATTTTGTCATCCACAAGCTGGCCACCTGGGTCGATCAGTTCGGCCGCCCGGGA
>JAQAZR010000199.1:0-4679 GCA_032127235.1 Deltaproteobacteria bacterium | reverse complement strand
TCGCATTGGCCTGTGGCATCGGGATTCTCTATCTCTTGCAGGAGCGTGCCATAAAAACAAAAAATCCGGGCTTTTTTTTTCCGCCGTCTGCCGTCTCTGGATATGCTCGATGGGACCGGTTACGCGTGCATTATCGTCGGGTTCACCCTGCTGACATTCGGTTTGATCAGCGGGTTCATCTATGCCAAGACGATTTGGGGTCGGTTCTGGAGCTGGGATCCCAAGGAAGTTTGGTCGGGCATCTCCTGGCTTTTTTACGCCGCCCTGCTCCATGAGCGGTTGAGCGTCGGGTGGCGCGGACGCCGGGCGGCCATCATGGCGATCATCGGTTTTGCCATTCTTTTGTTCACTTTTCTGGGGGTCAATTTTTTGCTCACTGGGCACCACAAACCTTTTACGACTTTTTAATTTTTTTTTCGTTCTTATTTTATCAACTTAGGTGTTTAATGGCGTTGCACGCGAAAATGGTCGTGCCGGCCGTAACCGAACCATCCCAATGAAAATGTGGCCTGCGGCTTAACCGCTCTGCCCTCGAACTGAATCATGTCCGAAATCGTACTGCTCGGATTAAATCACAAAACCGCGCCGATCGAACTCCGGGAATGCATTGCCTTTGCGCCGGACCAAACCGCCGCCGCACTGGTAAGCCTGAAAAACGAGCCGGTGGTCAGTGAGGTATTGCTCTTCTCCACCTGCAACCGGGTGGAGGCCCTGTTGGTCACGGACCAGGTTGCCGAAGCCGTGGATGCAGCCAAGCGCCTGATCGCCCGTTTCAATCAGATCGCCTTATCAGAATTCGAAAAGGTCCTTTACATCCACACCGGTGACCAGGCCGTTCGGCATGTTTTCCGGGTGGCGGCCAGCCTGGACTCGATGGTGGTCGGCGAACCCCAAATCCTTGGTCAGATCAAGGAAGCCTATCGTTTGGCGACGCAGAAACGCACAGCGGGTGTCGTTTTGAATCGCCTGCTCCATCGCACCTTTTTCGTGGCCAAGCGGATCCGTTCGGAGACTGGGATTGGCGGCCACGCGGTATCGATCAGCTATGCCGCAATCGAAATGGGCCGAAAAATCTTCGGCAGCCTGGAGGGTAAAAAGGTCCTGCTGATCGGTGCCGGTGAAATGGCCGAATTGGCGGTGGCTCATCTGATCCGTAACCGCGCCGGTGACATTCTGGTAGCCAACCGCACTTTTGAGCGGGCCGTGGAACTGGGCCGGCGCTTCCGAGGGAGCCCGATCAAGTTCGAGGAATTAATCACCAGCCTGTCGGATGTCGATATCGTCATCAGCTCCACCGGTTCACCGGACTTCGTCGTCAAGCGTGAGCACCTCAAGGGGGTGCTGCGCAAACGTCGCAACCGTCCACTTTTTTTCATCGACATTGCCGTTCCGCGTGACATCGACCCGCAAATTAACCGACTGAGCAATACATATGTCTATGATATCGACGATTTGAAAGGGGTCATCGATGAAAACATCGAAGACCGCCAGCGCGAAGCCATCAAGGGCGAGCGCATAGTGGAGGAAGCCGTGGTAAACTTCCGGAGGTGGTATGACAGCCTGGATGTCGTACCGACCATCAAGGCATTGAGAAAAAAACTGGAAGGCATCGCCGCGGTGGAAGTCAAAAAAACCCTGCAGGCCGACGGTATGTCCGAAGAGGGACGCCAGGCAGTCGAGAGGATGACCCAGTCCTTGATCAACAAAATTCTGCATGACCCAACCGATGTGCTCAAACGCAACGGATGTCAGGGCGGCCGGTCGGCCTATCTCGACATTGCGCGCAAGCTGTTTAAATTGGATGAATGACATCACTGCGCGATGTCATGAAACGCGGCTGCGCCGCTTTTTTTGGAGCTAAACACTCATGGCCCTGGTTTGGGCCGCCACGGGGCATGAAAATGATGCGCCGGAGCCCGGATGAGCGGTTGAGAACAGCGGCTGACTGTCTGAGTCGCCTTGGGGTCTTGGACCGGACCCCATGCCGATACTGCATGAAGGGCAAACCATTGGGGTACAAACCCGAACCCCTTATTTGAAGACGGGCCTGGTCCGGGCTTAGACCCCGTTGGCGGCGAGTTTCAGCCGCGATTCGAAAACGGTTATCCGGGTGGAGGCGCCTACCTTATTTTCGTACTAAAAATATCGGAGGATGGTGACGTGAGCAAGATGGCGTATTTGTTTCCGGGACAGGGCTCTCAGGTTGTGGGCATGGGGCAGGACTTCCATCAGGAGTTCGGCTTCGTGCGGGAACTCTTCGATATGGCGGAGGAAATCAGCCGGATCAACTTGAGGCAGCTCTGTTTCAAGGGTCCAATGGAGGAACTCACGCGCACGGTCAACTTGCAACCGGCGGTCACAGTGGTGAACCTGGCTTTCCTGACGGCCGTGCAGCGTGAAACCGGCAAGCCGCTGGTGTCGGCCGGTCACAGTCTTGGTGAATACAGCGCCCTGCATGCCGCCGGTGTGGTGTCGGCCGAGGACACCATCCGGCTGGTTCACAAGCGTGGAGAACTGATGCACCGTGAGGCACTAAAAAAAAAGGGCGCAATGAGCGCCCTGCTCGGCCTCACCATCGATGTGGTTGAAGAGATTGTCGAAAGAGGCCGTGAGCGCGGTGTGGTATCGGTCGCCAACCACAACACCGCCCAGCAGATCGTCATCACCGGCGAACCGGCGGCCGTGGCGGCCGTTTCCGCTTATGCGGCTGAAAAAGGTGCTAAGGCAATCCCGCTGAAGGTCAGCGGCGCCTGGCACAGCGAGCTCATCCGCGGTGCCGAAGAAGATTTCAACGCTTTTCTCCAAACAGTCGTGTTTAACGCCCCTCAGTCCGCCGTGGTTTTCAATGTTACAGCCAATACCGAATCCGATCCGGATGAGATTCGATCTGTTATGCCCCGTCAGCTCTGCAGCCCGGTGAAGTGGTACGACTCCATGAAGCAATTGGTCGAGGAGGAAATCGAGATATTCGTTGAGATCGGCCCGGGCAAGGTGCTTACCGGCCTGCTGCGCAAAAACCTTCCCAAAGACTATCCTGCAATCGTGTTCAACGTCAACGATCTCAACACATTCGAAAATTTCATCAAATTAGAATCACGGTAAGAAATAATTCCACACGATTGCGCCGGATTATGGTTTGTCTGCAAGGCACATTCACCCGATTATATCGGGATATGTGGGGGTGGATGTAACGCAGTAGACGGGCCATAAGACAAGCAAGAGGTGGAATTATTTTTTGCCGGGGCCTTTAACTTCGTCATCGAATTTATGAATCGATGGATTTACTTCTTGGCGGTTTTAATTGAAGATTTTTTTTGATTCACGGCGGTTCGTTCCTCGATGTACTCGTCGTATTTTATATTCAGATTTATCCGATATTGGCTCAAGCTGATGTTGGCCCGTTTGCAGCGCCTTTGCAAAATCGCCTCGGAGGCTCGAATACCGGGCCAGATTTCACCGCCGAATATCTTCTCGAAATACTCATCGTAGAAAAAGCCGAAATCGACAATTGACGGTAGCGGTTCATTGTACTTGTTGCTCAAAGAAAACTTGGCAAATGGGAATCCCCTGCTAAGATCGAGGTGATAGCCGATGAGTTTCTTCTCCGGGTTTACGGAGACGAGTGCATGGGGAACGCAATTGTGCTGGGAAATATTGTACTTCACCCGCAGCCAGTCGGTCAGTTCTTTTCCTGAACGCAGCTGAGCCTCGGTCAGCGACGATAATCCGTTCGGTCGCATTCGAGGCACAATTGCCTGTTGGTTCCAGGAATCGACATAGTTCTGGCTTTCGATCTCTTCGAAATCTCGACCTTCGAAGCAAATCCCGATAAAGGCATGATTGAGATTGAGATAAAATTCCTCATCGTCGGCCCAGATTGAATTCCCGGCATGAAAGGCAGCATGGCCCTCCTGGACGAGGCGATAGACCCGACCGTACCTATCGATGATGTAATTGTAAGATTTACGACGTTGAAGATATTTGATCAACCGTTTGCTTTTTTGCTTGATCGAGATGTTCATCTCGGGCCTAAAGGGAACAAGATCGCTTTCGGACGTGTGAAAGAGAATTCCGGCAATCCGGTCGGAATTTATGGCGTTTTCGGGCAATCGGTTGAGATGGCGGAAGAACGGCCGGTAGATCCTGGGAATGTTGGCTACCGCGTACCGGGTGAAAATCTGAAGGCGATTGCTGTAAAGTTCGGAACCGCTTGTCTTCTCAACGAGCCAAATGGGCTGGGTCAGATATGGGGCGACCTCTGTCTCGGCGATGACGACGGGCGGCGGTTCACGCAGCGGCAGCCTCGCTTCGATAACCGCCGGTCTAATCGGTTCTAAGGCCGTCATAAGCGGTCTCGGATCGATGATCGGCTTGCGGACGACACCTCTTTTCCAACCAGAATACTGTTTCTCATTCAGGCTGAGAAGAACGTTGACCGTTCCAAAAAACGAGGCCACGGCAGTGCCCAAGCCGCAAACAAAAACCAGAAGAACAACGCTGACAAAAACATGGCGAAGTCGGTATAGTCGCCACAAGCCGGGCCGGGGGGTGGAGATGATTCCGATTTTGGCCAGGTGCCTGACATTTTTTTGACTGCCGGGCCAGATTCTCTCTGCCTCGTCGAGAAGGCACTTGCGAAAAGCAATTTCCGCCAGCGGGGGATACGATTTATAGGTTGA
>JAQAZR010000198.1:0-13849 GCA_032127235.1 Deltaproteobacteria bacterium | reverse complement strand
GTCTGAGTTCCTCCAGATCAACACTGAGAGTGGGCATGTCATCATGAGAGTCGAGAACCGTGCGGCCGATGCCGGGGAAATGTTTGGCCACTGCCATAATGTTGCGCCGCTGAAGTTGGTCGATCATCCGGCAGCCCATCGCGGCCACTCGGAAAGGATCGGCCCCGAAGCTCCTGGATGCCATGACGCTGGAGATTTCCTCCGGAGCCACGTCGAGCACAGGGGCCATGTTCATGTTGACGCCGGCGTTCCGGAGATCGGCGGCTGTCATGCGGGCAAAATGGGTGACGTCCTCTTCGTCTCTCATTTGTGAGGCACCGGGGAGCTGGCTGAAGGGTTTTTTGAGACGGGCCACTTCACCCCCTTCCTGGTCGATAGCGATCAGCAGAGGCGCGAGGCCTGACTGCCGACCGCAGCGCTGAATTTCAGTGCACAGCTCGCGCAGCTGGTCGGGTGAAACGATGTTGCGGGTGAAAAGAATCACGCCGCCGATATTGAGCGTGCCGATCAGAAACCGCAAGTCGTCATTGAAGGTGGTACCGTCGAAACCGACCATGAGCCGCTGGCCGGCCAGTTGTTGACAGGGTAATTCTGACAGGTGCATGATTCCCCTTTATTTTTTTAATTCAATACGTTAACACGAAAAAAAGACAAATTCAAACCCAGACTGCAGGCTATACCTATGATGAACGCGAGGATCACATTTCACGTCTTAAAAGTCCCCTTGCTTCTTATGTTGATGTTATTCGGCTTTATGCTGGATTTTTTCATTCAACTGCCTTTCCACATCATGTGCAAATTGGACCACATTCGGGGCAAGCGCTTTTAACTGGGCCCGACTCCTTGCTGAACAGAGGCCGGGGCTCAGCGCCGGATGGCGTCGCAATAAAGTGTGATACGAATTTATCTGCGGGACGCGTGGGGGTGTGGGCGTCGGGGAGATGATTTCGCAACCAGGGGACACGACACCGGTCGGACGCGCAGCGATATCGGCAAGGCTTATTTTTTGATTAGCCAAATCAGTATGGGTGAGCACAATGCCGCCAGCACCATGAGGCCGGGCAGAGTGAGGTAAGGGGCGTACCAGGGAGCACGGGCGGTGCGAGCCTTTTTTACCTCAGTCAGGAAGAGATTGCCGAGAATAACGGCAGCCAACAGCGGGGCACTTAACGCCAAGAGGTTTTTCAGTATATCCATTTCGGCGATTCCAAAAAAATATTCCTTGCCGTCCGATTTGATACCTGTTAAAAAGTTTAATTTATGCCATTACCCCGTTTGACTATTGATGGTACGCTTGGCAGGATTCGAATACCGCCTTTGGCGGCATTTCGGCTGCGCCTCAACCGCAGGCCCGAATCCTCTTGTACCCAAACGAAAACCGGGGTTGAACCAATTGCCTTACCCCGTTTGATTATTAGTGGTACGCCTGGCAGGATTCGAACCTGCGACCTACGGATTAGAAGTCCGTTGCTCTATCCATCTGAGCTACAGGCGCACAAGTCCAGAGGGTGGTTAACACAAGAAATCGGTGAAGTCTACAGGAAAAAGAATGATCGCACCACCCGGCCGAGCACAGTCGCGACCCTTGGAAAATCTCGATCGGTGTCGCATCGAAAAATGACACCTGGAACAGACTGCCGGGTGGCGAGATTCAAGAAAACGGTGTATTTAAACCAGACACCAATTTTTTTCAGGCGAATTAAATGAGCAAGCCAAAAAAGACCCTGCCGAAGACTGATCCGGAAGTCTTGAAGAAACCTCTCGAACCTATCGATAATAGGTCAAAACCATCTGCGACCGCCCACTCTAACGACAAGGCGCTGATCAAGTACGATCCCCTGCAGCGGTATCTGACCGAAATCAGCCGTTACCGTCTGTTGACCCGCGAAGAGGAAAAGGAGTTCGGCATTCGTGTTCAAAAATACGGTGACCGCGAGGCCGCATACGCGCTGGTGACTTCCAATTTGAGACTTGTGGTTAAAATCGCCCTGGAGTTTCAGAGAGTCTGGATGCAGAATCTGCTCGATTTAATCCAGGAGGGCAACATCGGCTTGATGCAGGCGGTGCGTAAGTTCGATCCATACAAGAACGTCAAGTTCTCCTACTACGCCTCGTTCTGGATCAAGGCCTACATTCTGAAATTCATCATGGACAATTGGCGGTTGGTGAAAATAGGGACCACTCAAGGCCAGCGCAAGCTTTTCTTCAAACTCAAGAAGGAAAAACAGAAACTTATCGACCAGGGGTTCGATCCCAAGCCCAAGCTGCTGTCCGAGCGACTGGGGGTGTCCGAAAGAGAAATCGTGGACATGGATCAGCGTCTCGATGGTTGGGACCTTTCGCTGGATGCGCCTTTCAAGGACGATTCGGACACCGAGCGGATCGAGTTTCTCAGTACCGACACCGAGTCGATCGAAGACAAAGTCGCCAAAAAGGAGATCGAAGCCCTGTTGCACAACAAGATCGCCGAGTTTCGAAAAAAAATGACTCGCCGGGAAAAAGAGATATTCGACTTGCGGATTTTCTCCGACAATCCGGTAACCCTGCAGGAAATCGGCGATCGTTACGGGATTTCCCGTGAGCGGGTGCGACAGGTGGAAAAGAACATCGTCAAGAAAATGCGGGAGTTTTTCAAGCGCGAAATTCCGGATTTTGCGGCTTACACGGAAGAAAGTGCCGCCGATTGACCTTCGACAATTTTTCACATTAGATTAAATCAACACAATATGGGCTCGAGTTTCATGAGACTTCTACGTCACTTGATTGCGGCCACAGCGGCCGCAGCAGTTTTTTTAGGGTGTGCGGCCATCGATGGCGCCAACCGAAACGGTGCCGGGCGAAAGGCGCCGAGCAACCGTTCGGAAAACGCCTACTTCTACTATACCGAAGCCGAGTTGGCGCAACAAAACGGCGACAGGGAACAGGCCGTTCTTCTCCTCAGGAAGGCCATCGAGATGGACCCGACTTCCCTCTACCTGAAGAGGGAACTGGCTATTGTATACGTTCAACAGAAGGACCTTCAAAATGCTCTGGCGGTCGCCGAGGATATTTTAAACAGTCATCCCGATGATGTCGAGACCTTGATCGTCTACGGACGCATCAAACAAGGTCAAAACCAGCTGGATCAAGCCGGCCGGGCATACGAAAAGGTCATTGCACTCGACAAAAACCAGCAGGAAATCTACCTGTTGCTGGGCGGCATCTATCTGCAGAAAGAGCAATACGACGATGCCCTGCGCGTCTTCGAGGAGTTGGTCCGCTCCTTTCCCAACGCCTACACCGGACATTTCTTTCTCGGCAAGATCTACGCCAAGCAGGGTCAGACAAAAAAGGCTGAAGCGGAATTCAAAAAGGCCCTGGAGATCGAGCCGTCGCTTCTCGAACCGCGTTTCGAGCTGCTCGAACTCTACCGGGGCGAGGGCAAATCCGACATCATTCTTCGAACCTACGAAGACATCCTGAAGAGCAATCCCTTCAACATCCGCGCGTCACTCGAACTCGGCTTGATTTACTGGAAAGAAGGCCGACGCCGGGACGCCGAAAAACTTTTCCTGGAGATGGGCCGCCGAAGCACAAGCGAGTTCGATGTCGTTTTGAAAGTCATTCAGACCTATCTGGAGCCGGACCGCTACGAGGACGCCGTTATCGTCATCCAGGGGCTTCTCAAAGCCTCTCCGGACGACCCCGACTTGAATCATCTGGCCGGGATCGCCTACTACGGCCTCAAAGACAACGAGAAAGCCCTGATGCACTTTCTCAAGGTAACGCCTCAATCCCGCTTCTACCCGGACGCGGTGGTCCACATTGCTTTTCTGTACCGGGAAAAGGGCGAGACCGCCAAAGCCGTCGAACTGCTCGCAAATGCCGTGGAAGACAATCCCGACAATGCCGAATTCAGATACTATCTCGGCACCTTTTACGAGGAGAGCGAAGCGTATGAAAAGGCGGTTCAAATGCTCAATGAGGCCATTCAGCTCGATCCGGATGAGACCAAGTACCTGTTTCGGCTGGGGGTGGTTTACGATAAATGGGGCCGGAAAGAAGACTCGATCGAGACGATGAAGACGGTCATTCGTCTCGATCCGCAGGACGCCAGCGCTCTTAATTATCTCGGATACACCTATGCGGATCTCGGAAAGAATTTGGAAGAAGCCGAACGTCTTATCAAGGAAGCCTTGAAGGTCAAACCGGACGACGGGTATATCACCGACAGTCTGGGATGGGTCTATTACAAAATGGGAGACTATTCGAAGGCGCTCACAGTCTTAAAAAGAGCGGTCGAACTGGTGCCTGAAGACCCGGTCATAATGGAACATCTGGGGGATGCCTATCTTAAGGCAAACGACAAAAAGAATGCCCTGCAGTCATACGAGCGCTCCCTGAAGCTCGGGCACAAGGACCGGGCGGCCATCGAAGCAAAGATCAAGCGGCTTAAAGAATAACGATGATAACCGCATCCTGCCGACATCTGCTCTGCGCCGCCGGCGCCTGCTTGGTGCTCGTCCTGTCGGCCTGCTCCGCAGTGAACCGGCTGCCGCCCGAGGAACGATCGACGGCACAACTCGAAGCCCAGGCGGTATTGGAACAATTGGCCCTCACCAATGCGTCCCTGTCATCCTTCAAGGGCCTCGGCCGGATCAAACTTCGGGGTCCGGATCGGCCGCCCCTTTCGGAGCGGGTGGCCTGGATTGTATCGGCGCCTGAAAAACTCGGCCTCGTGGTCCTTGCGGCCGGCCGACCGGTGGTGAAAGTGGCGGCCGACGGCCAATTCATCTACATGGTCGATCTTCGGGACCCGGTGGGGTCCTACGCAAAAGTGCGGACCTCCGACGCCAGTCTCGAGCGGTTGATTCGCATTCCCATCACCGTGACCGACATCATCACCATCCTGGCCGGGCGCACTCCGATCCGGGATCACTCCCGTGCCTTTCTTCAAAAAGACCTGCAAACAGAGCAATGGCTTCTGGTGATAGAGAACTGGTGGCACGTGGTGGAAAAGATTTACTTCAGCGCCGACCGGAAAGACGTCCGCCGGCTGGAGGTTTTCGGTGCCGATGGGAAAGTCCGCTACCGGGCCGAATTCGAAGAGATGCAAAACGTGCTGGGCTACCGCGTCCCCCGCCGACTGGGCCTGAGCGACGATGCCGGCAACGGCGTGCAACTCGATATCGAACAATTCCTGGCCGACGTGCCCGTCACCTCCTCCATGTTCGTTCTGCCGCCGCCCAATTCCGGTTCACCGTGAGACTGTTTTCGATTGATTGATGTCAGGAGGGTTGACTGTGATAGCCGAAATCCTTGCCACCGGCGATGAAATCCGCAGCGGCGCAGTAGTGGACAGCAATTCGGCCTTCATTGCGCGCCGACTCGAAGAGGAGGGGATCACGGTCACAAGGCACAGCTGCGTCGGTGACGACCGTGACAGCTTGGCGGCGATCCTGACCGAGATGGCCGGCCGGTCGGACCTGGTCGTGGTCACCGGCGGTCTCGGTCCGACGGCCGACGACCTCACGGCTGAAGCTGCCGCGCTTGCGGCCGGTGTCGAACTGGTTACCGCCGCCGCCGCCATGGCGTCGCTGGAGGCATTTTTTCAGAAGCGCCGGCGCCTTTTCAGCCCGTCCAACCGGAAGCAGGCCCTTTTGCCTCAAGGTGCTGTCTGCATTCCCAACCCGATCGGCACGGCGCCCGGGTTTATGATTCTACTGGGTCGATGTGCGGCCTTTTTTCTGCCCGGTGTGCCGCATGAAATGCGTTTTATGCTGGAGGAACACGTTCTGCCGATGATGCGGCGCCGGCAGGGTCTGGAAGGGGCAGGCGGCGGCCGACTGATCGTTACCACTTTCGGGCTGACCGAAGCGGCCGTCGGTGAAAAAATGATCGGCTTCGGAACCGATTTCCCGCAGCTGCGTCTGGGATTGTGCGCCGAGTTTCCCGAAATCCAGGTGCGGATCAGTGCTTCGGGTGGAGAAGCCGCTGTCGCCCACCAGGTCCTGGAGCAGACGCAAGGGTGGATTCGGGAGCGTCTGGCACGACACGTGCTGTCCTTCGAAGGGAAATCCCTGGCGGAGGTGCTCGGGAACCTGCTACGGCAAAAAAAGGCTACGCTCGGCGTTGCGGAAAGCTGCAGCGGCGGTCTGCTGGCCGATCTGCTGACCGATGTTTCCGGCAGTTCCGACTATTTCCTCTTCTCTGCCGTGACCTATTCGAACCGTGCGAAGGTCGAGGTCCTCGGCGTAAAGGCGCAAACGATCGAACAATTCGGAGCGGTACACGAGGAAACGGCTGCTGAAATGGCTGCCGGCGCCCGGCGGGTGTCCGGTGCGGTGTACGGCATTTCGACCACCGGCATCGCCGGGCCGACCGGCGGTACGCCCGATAAGCCGGTCGGTACGGTCTGCATCGGCTTGGCCGGACCCTTCGGCACAACGTCACGACGCTATCAGTTTTTCTTCGACAACCGTCGAATGCACAAGAAAATCTTCGCCTACGCCGCCATGGACCTGCTGCGGCGCCGGCTACTAGAAACTTTGAAACTTGAAACTTGAAACTCGCTGCCTGTGAACAGAACCTTTCATGCAACGTGGCGGCCATGAGTGTCTAGTACGAAAATAGAATCTTTATCCGAGAGCAAAGATTATAAGCTTCTTTTCGACAAAATTGACGGCATCCTTCAATCCCGCGGGGCCAAGCGGGCTCAACGGACCAAACGGGCTTAATCCCGCTGTAGCGGGACTAAACGGGCTCAACCGACCCAACCCCTTTACCCACGTCCGGGTTCGAACCGGATCAGCTGACGCGTCCGCCATCGGCGCGCAGCAGTTTTTCCCCGTGTTTTTTCAGGTAGTCCAACAGTGGTTTGAACCCCTCGAGCCGCCGCGGTCGTTTCTTGCGGAAAATTTCTTCCAGGGACAGATGCGGGTCGCTGGACGGCGACCGTAGATACCGTCGCAGGGCTTCCAGCCGGGATATGAACTCCCTTTCCATCTGGGTCTTGAGAATTCCTTTGCTGTCCAGAATCTTCGCCTTCAATGCCTCGGGTGGTTTGGCGCCCTTGTATTTGAAGTGTTTGTAGTCGATGCGCAGCGCAATCAGGTCGAAGAGAATACTTTCATAATGCGGCCCCAGGCATAAGACTTCCGGCACCAGTTCCCCGAAATGGGTAACGCCCAGGATGTCTTTGCCCTGGGACCAGTAGCTGTCGAGGAATTCGTGCTCGAGGTCCTTGTAGTTCTGCAGCGGCATGTACATCCGCCGCAGGTGCATCAGGACCTTCTGGGCTTTTTTCTTGTGACCGCCGATGATGACCGAACCGCCGACCTCGCCCCTTTTGGTTCCCTTGGTCCACGGCGCCCCGGTTATGCCGAAGTCGTTGAACACCGGTATCAACAGAAGGGCCGACAAGGTGTTGAGGGCCAGCGCATATCCGGCCGACGGTCCGCCGACATTGTAAGAAGCCGTCAGCAGTTGGTGATGAATGGTGTAGTGGTCCAGGAAATCGCCCAGCAGGCGTGATATGCTGACTTTCGGCTGCAGGTCCTGCAGGTAGTTTTTGACCATCGTGAGGGCTTCCTGAGCCGATTGCTGGGTCATCTTGACCGCCATGTCGAGTTCCGCCGCTCCGGGTGCCGCCGAGGAGACCGCACCGGTGACGATCACTTTTTCCGGGCCGAGGTTGTAGGTCAGGCTCGTGGCGATCGGCAGCAGGACCCCGGTCACATCGTTGGCACCGACGCCGATGATAAACCCCACCTGCGGTTCCTGGCTCAGTTCGGCTTCGAGAAACTGGTCGAGCTGCACCTTGCCCTTTTTCACCGGACTCTGTGAAATTTCATGGCGCGCCGAATTCAGGTGCGACGGCATCAAGGGGTATGCGTTAACGTCCGCGATGGTTTTCAGCAGTGCGATAATCTTGTCGTACTGATCGAGAAAACCTTTGGAGTCGTCCTTAACCGCCGCCCTGATCTCCGCCGGCGCGTTGACCGCCTCCAGAATTCCGATCAGCGTTTTAAAGTTGAACTTGATGAAATTAACCAGACTGCCCTTTTCCTCTGTGGCGAGGCTGCGCAGCCGCACCAGGACCTCGTACTCCGTACTGCGCAGGGAGCGGGCCTTTTCGATGAACGCGGTGTATTCCGCCGGGGTGTTGCAGAGCAGCTGGGCGACTTCAAGTATGTCGTCGATGTCGAGTCCGGCGGCCAGTGGCACCTCACCGATCGATTTTTGAATGATGCCGGTGATGTCCTTCTTTCGCAGGTGGCCTGACACTTCCATGACCTTCAGCCGTTTGGAGCGGATCAGGGCCGGATCGAGAATGTCGAGACGATTGGTGGTCAGGACGGTGAAGACGCGATTGAACGGGATCTCGCCGTCGACGATGTTCAGGAATTTGTTGGTCAGCTTATCGGACGGTGACCCGCCGGAGGGACTTCGCTTGGGTGCCAGAGAGTCGCCCTCGTCGAAGAAAACCACGGTCGGGGCGATCATTTTGGCGATGTCGTAGAGTTTTTCGAGGTTTTCGATGGCTCCGTCGATGGGATTGGTGGGGTCCTGGAGCATGTTGGGGCTGGCCGAAACGTCGTGAATATCCTTGTTTTCGCTCAACCAGGTGCGGGCCAGAAAGGTTTTACCGCTGCCGGGAGGGCCGTTCAATACGACGCCCTTTTCCTCACTGACGCCGTAGCGGAGGCAGTTGTTGGCCATCTCTGAAAAGACGTTTTTAATCTCGCCGACGTACCCCTCCCATTTGACGTGGCGGTCCATGCGCCCGACGACCTTGCCGAACAGATCGCCATAGGAATTCCTGGCGACCAGTTCGAAAGCCTGGCGGACCAGCAGGGCGTCATCCAAGTATTCAGGGGCGAAGCCGCCTTTGATTTCGATGATCGAATCGACGAGTTTGCGCACGTAGGAGGGGATGATTTTGAGGGTCCTTTCGTCGAAAACGACGTAGAGCTTGGTGACGGCGCGATCGATTTCTTCGGGGTCGATGCAGACGGCTTTGCCGTTGCAGCGGGCGTTCGCAGCCTTGTCAACGCGGATGTTGTGGCGCAAGAGCTCGAGGCGCACAACTTCTTTCAGGTTGGCGGGAGTTTTCCAGAAATCGGCGATGTTGATGATGCGGCCTTTTTCCACGAAACGGCGGTAGATGGTTGGATCGAAGCGTTCCGGCTGATCGGTTGTGGCGATCAGCAGGCAGTCCCGACGGCCGTTGATGATTTCATCCAGAATGATGTTGGCGGTGTCGATCAGCGTCCGCTGCTGCCGTTCCAGCCCGGATTGCCGGCCGTCGGCCTTTCCGAAGGCGCTGTGGGCTTCTTCGATGTGGCGGATGGCGGTCTTGCGCGGATCGCCCAGGGTTTTCTTGAAATAGTTACCGGGCTCCCCGGCCAGGGCGGTCTGATAATCGTTGGGCGTGACCATCGAATAGTCGACCATTATACCCTGCTCCTGCAGGTCTGAAAGACCCTTTCCGATGCGACGTTTGAAGAGCCGGCGAACCAGTGGTATTCGGGACAGCTGCCTGTAGAACTTGATTTTCTTGCGCCGGGTGATTTCCATGGAAAGATTCGGATCGATCTCTTCGATCGTTTTCCAAAAGGGCTCCGAGGCCAGGAGTTCTTCCTTTTTCTGCTTCAGGTCGATTTCCGGCAGGATGTCATTAGAGAAAATCACTTTCTCGATGATCTCGTTGACCGTCGAAGATTTGCCGCTGCCGCTCGGTCCGGTTATCAGCAGCAGGGGGGCCTTGGGAACCGAGGGATCGGAAATGTACTCCTTGCGGATATGGGCGCGGTAGACTTTTTCGAACAAGGTGCGCAATTCCTCCGGAACGTGGACATCTGTGAGCTCGCGGTCCAGCAAGGACAGCAGGTAGATGTAATCCTTGAAGGATATTTCTTTTTCCAGAATTTTGTTCCAGGCTTCCTGCGGATTGGTCTGGCCGGATATTTCGAAACGCTTCTGCCAGTCGGTGAGAATATCCGGGTTCTTGAGCACCGTGAACGTCTTTTTGGGGACGGCCTTGAAGAGTGACAGCAATAAACCCAGCGCCTGATTGAGCATGTCCGACGGGGGTCGATATTGGTTCAGGCGGGCCCGCATGAAAACCATGATTTCATAGGGCCATGAGGCTACCAGATCTTCGATCTCCCGGATTCGTTCTGCTGGAAGACGGACGTACCTGATTTCCTTGGTCAGCCTGCGGGGCATATTTACTCCTGACGATCTTTGGCTTTCGGTGCCGGCAAGGCTTGCGGAATGGTCAACGCCGGCGGGGTCTGCGTATTCTGAATGACGATGGTTTGCTGATCGCCCTGGTTTTTTTCGTATGCCGCGGCCCATTTCTGCTGGGTCAGGAATTCAAACAGGGCGACGTCGGTGGTGCCGTCCGACCTTCCGATGGCCTTCTGCAGCGCCTGGATGCTTTCGAGGTAGGCGGCGTAAAGCTTGCGGATGCGACTGGCCTCCTGATCGGCGGCATAGTTTTCGGCTTCGGCGATCAGCTCGCGCCGTTTCTTTTCTTCGGTGGCTTCCACCAGCTTGTCACCGAAGCGGGTATCCTTGAGAACGAAGCTGACCACATCGATGCCGTATTTTTCCTCCAGAGTCGGTCCGCCTTCATTGATCGGACGTGACTTCAAAGCGCTGAAGATCTTCTCCTTGATGCTTTCCCGGTCGCTGATCAGTTCATTGACCCGCTGGGCCTGAAGATTGTCTTTGACGATCCCGTCGTAGTCCGCCTGCAGCAGACTCAAAGGGTCGAGGTTTTCTATGGCCCAGGTCCGAAGGTCACGGATGCGGTACGTCAGCACGGCCGATGTCCATAAGGCGACGTTTTCCTTTGAAATGATCCGCATCGGCTCGGTCGTCCCACCCAGAAACAGCCGCTGGTTCATCAGCGGAACCTCCTGTTCGATTCGGGTGAAATAGGGCAGCCGTGCATGCCACCCGACGGCAGTGACCGCTTCCCGTTTGCCCCCGAACCGTTCCAGCACGACGGCATAATTCATTTTGACTTTGAAGATGGTGCGTGTGGCATAGATCAGTGCCACCACGCCGTAGACGATACCGGCCACGGTGAGCAGCGCGAGAATCCGGCGCAGCATCGCTTTGACGAACGCTCGGCGAAGAAATTTTCTTGAAGGCTCGTCTGCCATTGAAGCTCCTTGATAAGAAGTTGAGTCAGTTTAGTCAGTTAAAAGATAGAATCGATTTTATTAACTAAACTTACTGACCTTACAGCGCCTTGCCGGCCGGGCAACCGAACGCCCGAAATTGGAAATTAAGTATCTGTAAGTCCTAAGCGGGAAGCAAACCATTTGACGGCTTCCCGTATGAAGGTCTTCTGGTGGATTTCGGCGCTCATCAAATGATCGCCATTTTTCTGCCGAACCAATCGCTTCGGTGCGTCCACTTTTTCGATAATCTCAAGCGCATGGGCAAATGGCACGACGCGGTCGGCGTCACCGTGGAAAACAAGAATGTGCCGAAGCCCGGTGATGGTTTCGGAAAGATCGAAGTGAAGCTGCAGCCCCGTAACATCGGATTCACCCGGTCCACTGCCGTCGAAAGGCCGGACGGAACGGCTTCTGATCGGTGCGGCCACGGTTACCAGAGCATCGGCGCCGACGGCTTTCGCAGCCGCCAGGCAGACGGCCCCGCCCATGCTGCTACCGAACAGAGCGCAGCCCCGGCCCGTGTCCGTTCGCAACCGGATGGTTTGCACGGCCGCCATCAAATCCCGCACGCGCCCCTCCAGCGTGGTGACCTCCGGAAAGAAGCCCTGGCTGCGGCCGCAGCCGCGATGATCGAAGCGGAAGTAGCCCATTCCGGCCGCCGTGCACCGCATGGCCAGCTCGCGCTGTTTGGCCGATTCGCTGCTGCTCAGAAGACCGTGTGATCCGATAACAACCGGCGGACGCACAGCAGTCGGCAAATGAAGCATCCCCTTTAGACGGTAGCCGTCGGATGAAAAGTCGATCCAGTGGCAGCACATGTTCGGTTCAATCTTAACCATATTGTTACGTTATCTTCAAATAGGTAATGATTACAATAACCATATTTCATTTTTTGTCACTTTTCATTTCGACCGCACTGCAGTATGGAATAAATGAATTATTGACCGAAATCGGAAGGCGGATGCTGTGGGCGTTAAAAAGGGACAACTGCTCGATGTGGAGATCACCGATGTGGCCTTCGGCGGACGAGGACTGGCGCGGGTGAATGGACTTGCGGTTTTCGTCGACCAGGTGGCCCCCCTGGACCAGGCCCGCATCCGGATCATCCGCAAGCGGAAAAACTATGCCGAGGCGCTCCTGGTCGAGCTCTTGCGCCCCTCGCCCTATCGGGTCCACGCCCCGTGTCCTTACAGCGGGACCTGCGGCGGCTGCAAGTGGCAGTTTCTCGCTTATGATAAGCAGCTCGAATGCAAACGGCGCCACGTGGCCGAGGCCCTGGATCACATCGGGCAGCTGCGCGACATCCCGGTCCATGAAACGATCGCGTCCCCGAACGTCTTTCATTATCGCAACAAAATGGAGTTCACTTTTTCCGAACGCCGCTGGCTGATGCCCGGTGAGCTGGGAAAGCCCGCTGTCGATGTCGACTTTGCCCTGGGCTTGCACGTGCCGGGAACCTTTTACAAGGTGCTCGATACCCGGGCTTGTCTGTTGCAGCCCGATCCGGGCAATACCCTTCTCGGGCAGGTAAGGGAGTTTGCCAGGGCCTCGATGGAGCCGGTGTACGGACTTAAAAGCCACAAGGGGTTCTGGCGGTTTCTGATGCTGCGCCACTCCGCAGCCGATGACCGCTGGATGGTGAACATCGTTACCGCATCCGACAAGAGACACCACCTGCAGCCCCTGGTGGACACTCTAATGGCGGAACGCCCCGACATCGCCGCCGTGGTCAACAACATCACAAGCCGCAGAGCCGGCATCGCCCAGGGGGAATACGAAATTCATCTTGCCGGAGAGCCATTTCTAACGGATCGCATCGGAGATTTCGAATTCGAAATCTCCGCCAACAGTTTTTTTCAGACCAACACCTCCGGGGCGGAGCGGTTGTATGAAACGGTGAAGTACTACGCTGGACTGACCGGCGGTGAACGCGTTCTCGACCTGTACAGCGGTACCGGCGCAATTGCCATCTGTTTGTCAACCGCGGCCGGCGAGGTGACGGGGATCGAAATTGTCGAAAGTTCCGTGGCGGATGCCGTCAAAAACTGCCGTCGCAACCGCATCGACAACTGCCGTTTTTTACTCGGCGACATTCTTGATGTGATGCCGCAGGTATCTGACATGCCGGACGTGCTGATCATCGATCCGCCGCGAAGCGGCATGCACCAAAAAGTCGTTCAGCAGGTGCTCGATATGGGTGCACCGCGTGTCGTCTACGTCTCCTGTAACCCGGCCACCCTGGCTCGCGACCTCGGCCTCATGAAGGAGCGCTACAGCGTGCGGGAAGTTCAACCGGTGGATATGTTCCCCCACACCTATCACATCGAAGCGGTGGCTCGGCTGGAAAAAAAGTAAGCGTTTACAGGGCATCGCATCTGCTGTGTTGTCGGCCACTTGAAGTACAAAAGACTGTCTGCGCACTCGACGCCTTGCATCTGCGGCACCCTGTAAAGGTTGACAAATAGGTGGTTTAAAGCGCATCTGACTTTTCAACCCTGTGAAAGGTTACGAAAAAAGGACACATCCCCTGGTCTTTGGAGCGGACCCATGAACTGGCTGATCCTGTCCTTGCTGACCGCTCTGGCGGTATCGACTCAAGACGCCTGGGTGAAAAGATTCTTTTCACACCTCAGCGCTTACCACATGGTGGCCTATCCGGCTCTTTACAGCCT
>JAQAZR010000197.1:0-2629 GCA_032127235.1 Deltaproteobacteria bacterium | reverse complement strand
TTTGATCGACCCATCCCTGCCAGTGAACCGCCAGCATTTTGCCCACGTGACGACGCATTTCCGGATCTTGCATCAGGGCTGTTTGATCCTGCGCATCCGTCTTGCTATCAGGCCCTGTTGCTTTCCTTTCGGCGGAAAGGGCGTCGATCGATCGGATCTCGGTGGTTTTGTAACTTGCGGCGTTGCCCATTAACCGCTCAATCTTTTTACGAGCAACCTCGGCCCGTTGGGCGGAATTAACTTCCACGGTAAGCGTATTTCCATCGATGATCAGGTGGCCCAACAAGGTATTTTCCAACGCCGCACTCCTTTTATGGCCTTTTCGGGACCAGGGAATTTCCACGCGCAGAATGTGCCCTTCTGCATCCAACTTCGCCCCGGAACGCAGCCGGTCGGCGGGATCGGTGCCGCACAGGGATTGGAGACGCTCAAAGGCCAGTTCGGAGGACTCGATCTTGTAATATAGGATGTGAAAGAGCAGCGGATCTCCGTCGGTATTAAATAATTCGGCAGGACCCTGCAAGGCCTCGACAAGGTCAAAATAGATTTCTCGGATCTCACAATCATACTCATTCAGTATATCGGTTGTAATGCCTCGTTTGCCTTGTTTCAGCCATTTTCGAAATTGAATCAATTCCGGCTTTAGCCTAGGCGGTATCCAAAACTGACCGGAGCTTATCAGCATGCCTACGTGGTTAATCTGGATCACTTGACCGAAGAGAATATTCCCCGGATGGGTAGATTCCGATCCGGACCGCTCCGAAACGTCGGTCTGCTCTCCGGTAAAAATATCCTTTAACAAAAAGCCTTTGCCCGGCCGGCATTCGACCACTTCAAAAAAACTGAAAGGTCGGCGGGAATGGGCCTTGATCAGCTTCCGCTCCATGGAATCGAGCCGGTCTTTTTGCGATGCAGCGTAATATTCCGCAATGGTTTGGTCGACCGGCCAATTCAGATCAAACGGTGTATCTTCGGGATCGTTAATCCAGTTAAAGAAAAACCAAGGCCAGAAAAGCTGCTGGTGCTGCTCAATGAAGTCTTCCTCCGGCGCCTCATCGGGCCAGACCGAAAATTCAGCCATGGCCACTGCCACAGCCGTATCTCCAAAGAATTCGACAGCGTAATTCATCAGCCGATCTGCCAGCCGATTGTGGGTTTCACTGAGCCGCCTGTAGAGTAGGTCCACCGGCGCGGGAGTTGCCGCCAGACAACACTTTTTATACTTTTTGCCGCTACCACACGGGCAGGGAGCATTGCGTCCATGCTTCATTGATCCAGCCTCCCTCATCCTTTTTGATGCTTTTTGCCATCAATATCCCTTGCTAACTTCACTTGCGGGGGAAGTTCAGACGGCGACGATTTTTTTTAAATCATTTCTTGACTCCGATTAACGATGCTTTGTCTCACTCCGTCAAAGCGCAGGTGGGGTCTTCCATCTTGGCCTTTCGGGTCTCCACATAATGGGCGGCCGACAGGGCCGCCATGCAGCCGTCGGCTGCCGCCAGCACGATCTGGCGGGCATACCTTTCGCGAAGATCGCCGACCGCGTAGATGCCGTCAATGTGGGTGGCGCACTGATCGTTGGTGATTACAAAGCCTTCCGGGGACATGCGAATACCGGCCGGCACCAACTGATTGTTGGGATCAAAGCCGATGAATATAAAGACACCGTCGATGGGTAGGTCGCGCTGTCCGCCGGTCTGGGTGTCCTGCAGCGTGACGGCGTTAACCCCGTCGGTGTCCGCCTTGATTTCCGTGACGACGGTGTTCCACAGAACCTCCATCTTGCACTCGGCCTCGACGCGTTTTTGCAGGATCATGCTGGCACGCAGCGCGTCGCGGCGATGGGCCAGGTAGACCTTGGCGGCCAATTTGGCCAGATAAAGCCCTTCTTCGCAGGCGGCGTCGCCGCCCCCAACGACCACGATATTTTTGCCTCTGAAAAAAAAGCCGTCACACACCGCGCAATAGGATACCCCCTGGCCGTAGTATTTCCCTTCGCCGGGGATGTTCAACTTGCGGGGGCGGCCGCCCGTGGCCAGAATCACGGCATGGGTTTGGATCACCCGTCCGCCGGCGGTTTGCACCGTATGAAATTCGAGGCCCGGCTCGATGACCGTTACTTCGTCGTTGAGTTCCTCGATGCCGTAAATGCGGGCATGCTCGACAAACTTCATGGCCAGCTCGCTGCCGCTGATATTCTCAAAGCCAGGGTAGTTTTCCACTGCGTCGGAGAGATTGAGCTGGCCGCCGGGCACCCCTTTTTCGACGAGCACGGTCTTTAAGGCCGCCCGCATGGCATAGATGGCGGCTGAAAGGCCGCCGGGTCCTCCGCCGACGATGGCCAGATCATAAAGTTCAGGTTGTGACATGGTGTGTCTCCTTATTTCCCGTTTCTGCATGATTTGGGCAACAGCCCGTCGATGGGTGTTTTAAAATCAAATCCGTGGAATCGGCAAGCCCCGTTAGGGCAGAAAACGAGAATGCATATCAAATTGGCTAGAAAATATCCGGGTAAATTCAGAAAATTACCTATCCAATTAATCCCCACCGGTCAAGAAATATCTGGTCCCCAACAACGGCGGACAGACGGTTTGCTTTTGTGGCGACGACTCAAGAAAATTGCGCA
>JAQAZR010000196.1:0-8922 GCA_032127235.1 Deltaproteobacteria bacterium | reverse complement strand
CCTGACAGATCCCTTCATGTGCAGCCGCTGCGGGGTGTGCGTCGCCATTTGCCCTTATTCGGCGCCGTTTTTTACCGAGACCGGTCCCAACGCCGGCAAGGCCGAGGTCAATCCGGTTCTGTGCAAGGGCTGCGGCCTGTGTGTGGCGTCCTGCCGCTCCGGAGCGATCCATTTGAAGGGCTTCGACAACAACCAGATTTTTGCCCAGCTTTTCTCCCTGAGCGAAGAGGTGGGATAGTGTCCATCCATAAATGGTCTTTTTTCCGTTGGCCTGCCGGTCGTAGCGGGTTTCCGGCTGCGGCGTACATAAAGTACGCCTCGCCGCAAATCCTTGTGCGGCCTTGTCCAGCGAAAAAAATCCGTATTTATGAATTGGACACTCAACAGTGTCTGAAAAAGTTCGCGGATGAGCACCTGTTGGTGGCCATCCATAAATCCTTAACACTTATGGAGTTATCATGTCCGAGTGGGAACCGAAAATCGTCGCCTTTTTGTGCAATTGGTGCAGTTATGGTGCCGCGGATCTGGCCGGCGTCAGCCGGATGGAGTATCCGACCAACATTCGGGTCATCCGGATTCCCTGTACGGGACGGATGAGCCCCAAGTTCTTTCTCGCGGCGCTGCGCGAGGGCGCAGACGCTGTCTGGGTATCCGGGTGACATCCCGGCGAATGCCATTACCTGGAAGGTAATTACTACGCCCGCCGAAAGTTCGCCCTGTTTCAGAATCTGATGGAGCACATGGGAATCGAGCCCGGACGGATTCAATTCTCATGGATATCCTCGGCTGAGTCAACCAAGTTCGTCGAGGTGGTCAACGAGGTCACCGCGAAGGTCAAGGAGCTGGGGCCCAACCAAAACTTCATCAAAACCGAAGCCAAGGTGGCTTAGCATGTCATATATCGCCAAGATCAAAGAGATTTCCGAAAAGATTCTCAAAAACTGCACGGTTGAAATGGTTATCGGCTTTCGCAAAGGAACCGTTCCGTTGATGAACGAACCTTGCTTTGCCAGGACCCTCGATCAGGTGGATCAGTTTGTCTGGGATGGAAACTGCGGTATAAACCTTGCCAACTATCTGGCCGATCGCAAAGAGAAGATCGGGATCGTGGCCAAGGGGTGTGATTCCCGCAACATCGTCACCCACATTCTCGAAAACAAAATCAAACGCGAGCAACTCTACATTATCGGCGTGCCGTGCCTGGGAATGATTGACAAACGCCGAATCGCACAGGATTTTGGCGACGAGATCATTGCGGTTGAAGAGGATAACGGCAACGTTATCGTCAAAGGGCACGAGCGGGAAAAAGTCTACGACAAGTCTGCGGTGCTTCAGGAAAATTGTGCCATCTGCATCCATCGTAACCCCGTTATCCACGACGAACTGGTGGCCGAACCGGTGGCGGAGCAGGCCGACGTGGATCGCTACGAGGACGTGCGCCGCATCGAAGCCATGGCGCCGGATGAAAAATGGGCCCACTTCGAGGAGATGCTGGCGCCCTGCATCCGTTGCTATGCCTGCCGCAACGCCTGCCCACTGTGTTACTGCCCCACTTGTTTTGTGGATGAACACCGCCCCCAGTGGGTCAACAAGGGTCAGGACCCGGTCGACGTGCGCACGTTTCATTTCCTGCGCGCTTACCACTGCGCCGGCCGTTGCACCGACTGCGGCGCCTGCGAGAGAGTCTGCCCGGTGGGCATCCCGGTGCGCCAGTTCACAAAGAAGCTTGAAAAAGATGCTCGGGAACTTTTTGACTGGGAGGCCGGTTTGACGCTGGACAAGCGCCCGGTACTCGATTTTTACAAACCAAACGACCCGGATGAGTTCATTAAATAAATATAGAAATAGTGTTTGGTGTTTCCAGCTTAGTGTTTGGTAAGCGTTGTCCAACACCAAACGCCAAACACCAAACACGAAACACCAATTTCATAGGTTCCCTTAATGAAGATTGTAAAAATTGACAAGAAGAGCTTGAGCGCCGACCTCGACCGACTGCGCGAGACATATCGACTTTTCGGGCCGGTCAAAGGACCGCAGTATTACGATTTTCAGCTGCTGGGGCCCGGACAGACGCCCGACTTGGACTTTCTCAACACGCGCATGTCGGCCAAGTCTTTGGTTTATCCGCAATCGGAGGTAATGCTCGATTACAGCCTGGATGAAAGTCAAGAAGATCACCACATAATGAAGGAAAGCGCGCAGGACTATTCTCCCCGGGCTGTCATCGGTATCAGGCCTTGCGATGTCAAGGGATACCTGCTGGTGAAGCGTAATTTCGACACCCCCGACTACAAGGATCCTTACTGGGTCCGCAACTTTGGGGCCACCACCCTCGTTGGCTATGGCTGCGATGAGCCCTGCAGCAGCTGTTTCTGCACCTCCGCCGGATCGGGACCTTTTCACGAGGAAGGCTTGGACGTGCTTCTGATCGATACCGGGGAGAGCTTTTTAGCCAAGATTCTCTCCGAGAAGGGGGAAAAGTTGGCCGCCGCCGCCGGCTGGGACAAACGGGCCGCAGACGGGGCCGAACAGCAGATTGACGCTCGCCGGCAGGCCGCAGAGGCCAAGGTGAGCGCCTCGGTGGAGACGGACCGGCTGGCCGCACAGAACTCGCTCGATCTTTACGATGCGCCCTTCTGGGAAGATGTTTCATTTTCCTGCATCAACTGCGGAACGTGCACCTACGTCTGCCCGACCTGCTGGTGTTTCGACATTCAGGATGAAGTCCGCGGGAAAAACGGAAAACGACTGCGCATTTGGGATAGCTGCATGTATCCGCTGTTCACCCTCCACGGCTCCGGCCACAATCCCCGGGGGACCAAACTTCAGCGGGTCCGCCAGCGGTTCATGCACAAGCTAAAATACTATGTGGACAAGTATGACGACGGGATACAGTGCTCCGGCTGCGGTCGCTGTGTGCGCTTGTGTCCAGTGAACATCGACATTCGTCGGGTTGCCCGACTGATGAACAGCCACGGGCAGGGCGCTGTGGCCTGCGAGGTGAAGTGATGACGACGCCGCATGTTGAATCCATAATTCCCGGTACCGGAGGGGTGACGGTGCAGAATCCTTATCTCCCATATCCGGTCCGAATCGAGGAGATAATCACCGAAACCGAAGACCGGAATCTGAAGACGTTCAAACTGGTGTTCTTAAATGCCGCAGACGAAAAAAAGTTTGCCTATCACCCCGGCCAGTTCGCAGAGCTCTCGATCACCGGCAAAGGTGAAATACCGATTGGAATCGCCTCTTCGCCGACGGAAAAGGGTTTTCTCCTTTTTACCGTCAACCGGGTCGGGCTGGTTTCCACCGCCCTACACAACATGCGGGTGGGCGACATCATGGGCGTTCGCGGTCCCATGGGCAACTGGTACCCCTGGGAGGCAATCGAGGGCAAAAGTGTCGTTATCATTGGGGGCGGTTTTGCGTTCACGACCCTGCGTTCGTCCATCGTTTACATGCTCGATCCGAATAACCGGCCAAAATTCAAGGATATACATGTCATATATGGTGCGCGGACACCGGGCATGATTCTCTACCGCGACGAACTGGCGGCCTGGGAGGAGCGCGACGACATTCACATGCACATCACCGTGGACGCCACCGACGATCCGACGTGGAAGTACAATACCGGTTTCGTGCCGACGATCACCGACCAAAAGGCGCCGCCGGCAGACGGGGAAACCTACGCCATCGTCTGTGGTCCTCCGATCATGATCAAGTTCACGCAGCCGGTCCTCGAGAACCTCGGTTACTCATACGACCACATCATCATGTCTCTGGAAAACCGGATGAAATGCGGCATCGGCATCTGCGGACACTGCAACATCGGCAAGGAATACGTTTGCAAGGACGGACCGGTTTTTACGCTGGAACAGTTGAGCCGGATGCCGAAAGAGTATTAATCGGCCCGTTTTTTAATGTTGACATCGCAGATTCAATACGTTAATAAACCAATTTTAATCATCGCAATAGGCGGACTGGCGTAAGCCATTGGAATAATTTATTTTTTAAAGGAGGGTATTGTATGCCGACAGTTGAATTCATGGGAAAGTCATTTAGCATTGACGAAGACGGGTTCATCGATTCCTACGAAAACTGGAGCCAGGAATGGGTACAGTGGGTCAAGAAGGAAGAGGGCATCGACGAACTCAACGAGGAGCATCAAAAAGTCATCAAAGTCCTGCGTGAATACTACGAGAAAAACGGAATTGCCCCGATGGTTCGGGTTCTTTCCAAGGTTACCGGTTTCAAACTGAAGCACATTTACGAGTTGTTTCCCTCCGGCCCGGGCAAGGGAGCCTGCAAGATGGCCGGTCTTCCCAAGCCGACCGGTTGTGTCTGATCCGATCCACCGAAACGACACGATGACTTCTATGAAGGAAAGGCCCTGCGCGCCCCGCAGGGCCTTTTCTATATAGGGGAGGCGCCATGGTCGTTCTCAACATCAAAACGACGTCCAGGACCGAGTTTGTCGACATCACCTCGAAGGTTCAGGAAGCCATTGATTCCACCGGGTTGACCGAAGGCCTCTGCATGCTCTACGTTCCGCACACCACTGCTGCGATTACCATCAACGAGAGCGCAGATCCCAGCGTCAAGACCGATATTCTCATGGCCCTCAACGAGGTGGTTCCCTGGGAGGCTGAATACCGTCACAGTGAAGGGAACTCTCCGGCCCATATCAAATCCACACTGGTCGGTGCCTCGGAGTTGATTGCGGTTGAAAAGGGCCGATTGGTTCTGGGTACGTGGCAGGGTATCTTTTTCTGCGAATTCGACGGTCCGCGAACCCGACGGGTACAGGTAAAGGTCATTCCGAGCTGAGTTGGTTGTCTGCCAGAAATTCTCGGTGAAAATAAGTATCCTATAGATTACGCCGGGTAACCGGATTTTTAAGCGCTCAAAACTCGCGCAAAAGCGAGCATAAAACCGAACAAAGCTGAGGCAAAGAAATTGAATGAATATTAAACTCGATGATCCCGAATTCGACATAAGCCTTCTTTTTGTTCGGTTTAATGCTCGCTAATGCGCTCAAACAGTTGACCACTTTAAAATCCGGTCACCCGGCTCCATGTAAAGTTTCATCGAGAAACGCTGGTTGCCTCATTCCGGTTGCCGCAGAGGTTGACGAAAATGATCTTAGATGAAACCGATCGTTGCATTCTGAACCGAATTCAAACCCGTTTTCCAATAGCGCCGCGTCCTTACGGCGTGATCGCCGAAGACCTCGGCCTGACCGAAAATGAGGTGATGTCGCGGATCAAGCGATTGAAGGAAAAGGACGTCATCCGCAGGATCGGCGGCAACTTCGTTCCTGAGAAAGTCGGTTTCGTCAGCACGCTCTGTGCGGCCCGGGTGCCCGAGACGGCCATCGAACACTTTGCAGAGGTCGTCAACAGTTACCCCGGGGTCACGCACAACTACCAGCGCGACAACGCCTACAACATCTGGTTCACCTTCATCGCGCCGTCGATGGCGGAAATCGAGGAAAATCTCAGGCAGATCGAGCAGCAAACCGGCGTCACACCCATTCTCAACATGCCCGCGACACGGGTGTTCAAAATCCGCGCAAAATTCGATCTCTAAATTTAAATTTCCTGCTGCAGGCAGCGGGAAATTTAAATGAAAAAAAGCGGGATTACTCCGGATCGATCCGCATGCAACCGAAAACCAGTTTCCGCAACATGTGACGATGCACCATGCGAGATACCCGCATAGCTCTTGTGGTTGCCAATTGCCCGGTAGCGGCCGTTGGTGAAAACCTGGCGAGCGTGGAGCGGCTGGCCGGCGAGGCGGCGCGTGAGGGGGCGGAGATCGTCTGTTTTCCCGAACTGAACCTTACCGGCTACAGCGTCGCACCGGACGTGACGAAAACGGCGCTGCCGGTGCCGGGACCTGCGACCGAAGAGATGGTCCGCATCGCCCGGTCGACCTCTCTGACGATCCTGGCCGGGTTGGCGGAAAAGGATCCGGATGGACGAATGTATGCCACCCATCTGGTGGTTACTCCCCAAGGTGTTTCCGGTGCCTACCGCAAAATTCATATCGCGCCGCCGGAACGCCCCCTTTTTTCCCCCGGCGGTCAGGTTTCACTCCATTCTTTGCCCGGACTCACCTTCGGCATCCAACTCTGCTACGACAGCCATTTCCCGGAACTTTCCACCTGTATGGCCCTAAAGGGGTGCGATCTGATTTTCATGCCCCATGCCTCACCGCGGGGAACCCCCGAGGATAAAACGGCCTCGTGGATGCGCCATCTCACGGCAAGGGCCTTCGACAACGGAGTCTTTATCGCGGCCTGCAACCAGGTCGGCGACAATCGACACGGGCTGAACTTTCCGGGGGTTGCAATGGTTATCGGGCCATCGGGTGAGGTATTGCAGCATTTCGGTAGCGACAAAGAGGGCCTGCTGGTGGCCGATCTGAAGGCAGCCCGGTTGAGCGACGTGCGCCGCCACCGGATGCGCTATTTTCTGCCCCACCGCCGGCCCGATATCTACAAGCTTTAATGCGAAAATAGAATGTAATACGGAAAAAGGTGGGCACCTCCGCCCGGATGAACGGTTTCGAAAGACGGCTGAAACTCGCCGTCAACGGCGTCTAAGCCTGGACCAGGTCCGTCCTCAAAAAAGGGGTTCGGGTTTGTCATCAAGGTTGCCCCTTTGTGCGGTATCGGCTTTGGGTCCGGTCTAAGACCCCGTAGGTGGCTCAAACAGTCAGCCGCTGTTCGCAACCGCTCATCCGGGCTCCGGCTCATTTTCATTCACTGTGGCGGCCCGAAGGCCCATGAGGATTTAGTTTTTCGGCTGCGACCGACAGTTCTTTTCACTGCCGCGGCAAATGGTGGCGCCGGAAATAGACCACCGAATCGATCGAGTAGAGGAGCAAGGCGGTCCAGATCAGCATGAAGGTCCACAATTGGGCGGTGCGGAAGGGTTCGCGGTAAACAAAAACAGCCAGCAAAAAGGTGCAGCTCGGGGCGATGTACTGCAGAATGCCAATGGTTGAAAAGTGAATCTTGCGGGCACCGGTGGTGAACAGCAACAGGGGCAGGGCGGTGACCAGTGCGGCGCACATCAGCAGAATATCGGTCTGGCCGTCGCTCCGCAGAAAGGCACCGCTTCCGTCGATGTAGTGGTAGCCGAGGTAGGCCAGCGCCGGGAGCGACAGCAGGAGAGTTTCAATTGTCAAACCGACCAGGGCGTTGACCGATACCACTTTGCGGATCAAGCCGTAAAAACCGAAAGTGAAGGCCAGAAACAGGGCGATCCATGGCGGTCGACCGATTTCGATCGTCAGGTAGATGACGCCGACAGCCGCCAGAATAACGGCCATCAGCTGGGCCGGCCGCAGGCGTTCCTTCAGAAACACCACTCCCAGCACCACGTTGATCAGCGGATTGATATAGTAGCCTATACTGGTCTGCAGAATGCGATCGCTGTTGATGGCCCAGATGAACACGAACCAGTTGCTCGAGACCAGCATCGTGGTCACCAGCAGGACCAGCATGGTGCGGCCTGAGGAAATCGCGGTTCTGAATTCATTGCGGCGGTTCGTGAAAACGACAAACGGCAGCAGGAACAGAAACGACCAGACCATGCGGTGCATCAGAATCTCGAGGGCCGGGATGGCGCGCAGGGTCTTGAAATAGATCGGAGTCAATCCCCAGATGAGAAAAGCCGCCAAGGCGCAGGCCGCGCCGGCAGGTGATTCCGGTGGCGGCGAATGAGCGACGGTGTCTTCTCCCTGCAAAAAGGGCCTCCGATTCCATGACGTCGACATAACGGTGCACTAAACATGAGAAGATGAACAGGTGAACACTTGGCGGCAAGGTCTGTCGGCATTGCCGTCGAGGGCTGCACCATAGTCGAACGATGCCCGGATGTCAAAAGATACCGGCCGGTTTGACACCGAATACCGGCTTTCCTATACTCGCTGTAATCGTTTTACCTGCCCGAGGAAATGACAATGCAACCGTCCGAGCCTTTTATTGTCGAAAATAAAGGTGGAATCGCCTGGTTGACTCTCAACCGGCCCGAGAAGCACAACGCCATGGATCTCGATTTTTTCGCGGTCCTCCCGCGACACCTCCAGAATCTGACCGACGATAGCGACGTCAGAGTGGTGGTGATCAAGGCCGCGGGCAAAAGCTTCTCGGCCGGCACCGACCTGTCGTCCGCTGCGGCCATGGTGGGCAGCGGCGGCGCGGACGAGCGTCGAAACCTGCACCGCAAAATCCTGGCCCTCCAGGAAGGGATCAACGCGGTCGAGAAGTGCTGCAAACCGGTTATTACCGCCATTCACGGACACTGTATCGGCGGCGCGGTGGACCTGATTTGTGCCTGCGACATCCGCATCGCCGAAAAATCCACGCTGTTCAGCATCCGGGAAACACGGATGGGTATCATCGCCGATTTAGGGACCCTTCAACGCCTTCCGCGGATCATCGGTGAAGGCCGCGCCAGGGAACTGGCTTTCAGCGGCCGCGATTTCAGCGCTGCGGAAGCCTGTGAAATGGGGCTCGTCACGCGGGTCTGCGAGGGGCGGGAAAACCTGTACGACACAGCGGAAACCCTGGCCCGACAGATCGCCGACAACCCGCCCTTGACGGTCATGGGCGTCAAAGAAGTGCTCAACTACAGTCGCGATCACGGCGTCGATGCCGGGCTGCGCTATGTCGCTCAGAAGAACGCCGCCATGCTGCTGTCGGAAGACTTGACGGAAGCGTTCACTGCGTTCAGAGAAAAACGCAAACCGCATTTCAAAGGTAAATGAAAGGTCTTGAAATTATCGGTCGCACTGGAACAATAAGTTAAAAAATGGCTATCGGGTGCAGGGGGAATGGCATCAGGGAGAGACGGGATCCACCAGCAGACGGCGAATGGGCCGACGGCCTTATTTGGATAATGATTGTAAACA
>JAQAZR010000195.1:0-5386 GCA_032127235.1 Deltaproteobacteria bacterium | reverse complement strand
GCATGGCGGCGCCCTGCCTAAGATCTCCACGGCAGATGTCGCGTCTTCGGCTGTGCTGAAAAACAACGTGGTGTTCGGCAGTGTCAACGCCAACAAGCGGCACTGGTACAAGGCCGGAGAAGTGCTGGCCCGCGCAGACCGGGAGTGGCTGAGTCGCCTGATCACCCGCCGTGAAAAGCCGGAAAATTTCAAGCAGGCTCTGGAGAGACAATCCGACGACATCAAAGTCGTCATCCAGTTTTCCGAGGTGTGATCGTAAGAACGGTGAACGTTGTGGGTGGTTCCCGCTAGGCATTGTCTCTTTCAAATAGGTGTGCGACCTGATCGCGGAGGAGAAGGGAACATACAATAACCATGGTGAGGATTCACGCCTGATGAATGATCAGAACAGTAGACATTTCCCCTGGCGTGTATTCTTGTCAGAGCTGATCGGTACGGCGCTTCTGGTGATGTTCGGCCTGTCGCTGGTAATCCTGATGTTTGGAACCGGAACCCCGATGGCGCGTCTGATTCCCAGTGAGGGCCTCAGGCGCCTGATCACGGGTTTTCTCTTTGGGACAACGGGCGCCTCAATCGCACTGTCCCCGGTGGGGAGGGTGAGCGGCGCACATATCAACCCTGTTGTCACGCTCGGCTTTCGGTTAATGGGCAAACTTGATTTGAGAACGACCCTCGGATATATCTTGGCTCAGTTGATCGGCGCGGTCGTGGGGTCGTTGCCGCTGCTTTTGTGGGGAGCGATGGGGGAAAGCGTGGCATTTGGCGCGACCCTGCCGGGACCCGGCTACACCCTCTCGACGGTTCTCCTGGGCGAAGTGATCACCACGTTCGCCATGGTCGCCGGATTGTGCGTGTTTCTTGCCTTTCGCACAATTCGTCCTTTCACTCCAGCGATCTTTCCGCCTCTTTACGCGATCATGGTATGGGCTGAGGCGCCGATATCAGGTACAAGCACCAACCCTGCCCGCAGCTTAGGACCGGCAATCGTTTCGGGACAATGGGAGGGTTGGTGGATCTACTGGGTCGGCCCCCTGCTCGGGAGTATCGCCGCATGCCTCGTCTGTAGTTTTCTCGCGAAGCGAATCACGGTAGCGAAGTTGTACCATTTCGACAGCGACCGGGACAGGCTGTTTCGCAGGATGAGGCTTCGCGAATCAAGCGAGCAGATGACTGCCCCCTCCAGCTCCACTCAAACGCCCGCGGACATAAAACCTTTACAGGAGAATCAACGATCCTGACGGGCAAGGAGGCACGGCGAATGCAAGGTGGAAAAAATGAGGAAAAAAGGCAGTGGAGAAACCATGGATAATATAGAATTGACATTGTTGTCGAAAAACCATAAAACATTCACAGAAGAAGGGAGGCAAAAGCCAGTACCAACGGGTTTTGATGATAGTATTCACTAGTGACCGTCGATAAGCGACGGCACCTAACAGTAAAGGAAAAAAAGAAATGAAGAGAAGCATTAAGGTAATATTTTTATTGACTCTGGCGGCAGCGATCACGATTTTGGCCGTTTCTCCGGCTGTATCGCAGGACAAACAGGCAGACGAAATGCAAATTCTGCGTGAGAAGGTCAAGGCGGACAAGAAGTTGCTCGTCGCGGCCAACATGGGACTGACCGAGTCTGAGGCGAAAGGTTTTTGGCCTGTCTACGAGGCGTATCAGAAGGACCTGACCGCGATCAATCAGCGCATCGCCGGTCTCATCGAGAGCTATGCCGCGGACTATCGGGCAAATACCCTCACCGATGAGAAGGCCAAAAAGCTCACGGCTGAGCTTGTCGCCATCGGACAGGCTGAAGGCGGGCTCCAGGCATCCTATTTACCGAAACTGAGTAAGGTGCTGCCGCCGAAGAAGGTCGCTCGCTATCTGCAGATCGAGAACAAAATCCGCGCTGCGGTAAAATATGAACTTGCTGCAAACATCCCACTCGTTGAATAAGGCAGTTCGGACGCGGGGGCGAGAGCGAGTATACAAAACTAGAAGCGATCTCAAAATTAGGATTTTCGGTCGAGATCAAGGCGAGACCGAGGATCAACCCGCAGGCATACTCAAGTATGTCGAGGACTTGAGACGAGGGTTCAACGCTGATATCGGACGAAAAGACTTTTTTGAGATAGCTTCTACGGAGCTCGCTCCCACTACCTTCCGGCACCTTTGGATATGAAATATGGGCGAGGTATTAGGCGTTGGGCGGAGTTTTGAAGGAGAATTTCTACACTGTGCAAAAAAGAGAGGAGAGGCATGAAGAAGAAAAAAACGCTGACAAAATCATTGGCAGTTTTTCTGGCACTCCTTCTGGGGGCCTCTCAAGGGGTCATCGCGCAGACTGAAAACGGGAAGGGCAAAACCTTTAAGCAGGAGGAGCTGGATCAGTTGCTGGCGCCCATCGCTCTCTACCCGGATTCGCTGCTGGCTCAGATACTCATGGCATCCACCTATCCGCTAGAGGTGGTCCAGGCCGGGAGGTGGACCAAGGCGAATCAGGCCCTCAAGGGCGATGCGCTCACCGCGGCTTTGGAGAAGGAGAACTGGGACCCCAGCGTGAAATCGCTGGTTAATTTTCCCCAGGTGTTGGACCAGATGAACGAAAAGCTGGACTGGACCCAGAAGCTGGGCGATGCGTTTCTTGCCCAGCAGAAAGACTTGATGGATACGGTCCAGAAGCTTCGTGAGAAAGCCGAAGCACAGGGCAACCTGAAAAGCAGTGAACAGCAGAAGGTCATTGTCGAGAAAGAGACGCAGACCATCATCATCGAGCCTGCAAGCCCTCAGGTCGTCTATGTCCCGACCTACAATCCGACAGTAGTCTATGGAACCTGGTGGTATCCATCCTATCCGCCCTTCTATTACTATCCGCCCGGATACGCGGCCGGCGCGGCGCTGTTCTCCTTTGGCGTGGGTGTCGCCGTGGGCGCGGCGTGGGGCTACGCGTGGGGCGGCTGCAACTGGAGAGGCGGCGATGTCGATATCGACATCAATAGAAACACGAATATCAACAACAACATAAACCGGAACAATTACCAGAACAAGGTAACGACCGGCCAAGGCGGCCGGGGCGAATGGAAGCACGATCCGGAACACCGCAAGGGCGTGTCGTACAGGGACCAGGGCACGGCCCAGAAATTCGACAGAGGAGCATCCAGAGATACGCAGTCTCGCGAGGCTTTCCGTGGGCGCGCCGAAACAGGCAGGCAGGACCTTGCCCGTGGAGATGGAGACCAGTTCCGGGACCGCTCGGGGGGCGGCAGCCGGGACTCTCAGGATCGCCCGGAGGCCGGTTCGATGGATCGTGGTGACGCTCAACAGCGGCGGGACAGCGGTGGAACCGATCGTGCCGGAGGCGAGCAGCGGACCGACAGGAGCGCCTCCGGAAGTTACGATCGAGGGAGTCAGACGATGGATTCCAGCAGCCGGGGCTCTCAGGATCGCCCGGAGGCCGGTTCGATGGACCGCGGTGACGCTCAGCAGCGGCGGGACAGCGGTGGAACCGATCGTGCCGGAGGCGGGCAGCGGACCGACAAGAGCGCCTTCGGAAGTTATGATCGAGGGAGCCAGGCAAGGGATTCCAGCAGCCGGGGGCATCAAAGCATGTCATCTTCTCGATCCGGCGGTGGTGGTAGAAGCGGCGCAAGTCGCGGAGGCGGTGGAGGAGGTCGAGGCGGCGGCGGACGCGGCAGATAACCGACCGGGAACCACTCAGCCGATTTTGAACGGAGGAAATAGCCATGATGCTGCAGATCAATAAGGCAAAAAGAAATCTTTGGTTGAAACGCTGTTGGGCGATTCTCATGACCGTTTTGTTTATTTCTTTGGTGGTGTCGGACCTATCCCTGGCGGAGAACGTGAAGCAGCTGACATTTGCTTCTCCTGAAGAGGCGGTCAGGGCCATGGTCAAGGCGTTGAATTCAAATGATTTAAAGGCCCTTGAGGCGATTTTCGGTCCCGGCCGTCGGGATCTCATAACGTCCGGCGATCCGTTAGTGGACCAATCAGGGCGCGAGCGATTCCTCAAATTGTACGGCGAGAAAAACAGGTTGGAGCAAACCGCCGACAAGGTGGTTCTCTCTATTGGAAATGATGATTGGCCCTTTCCCATTCCCCTGGTTAAAAAGGACGACCTTTGGCGTTTTGAGACCGAGGAAGGCAGTGAGGAAATCCTGGCGCGCAGGATCGGACGCAACGAATTAGATGCCATCCAAGTCTGCCTGGCCTATGTTGATGCTCAGCGGGAATATGCGCTCAAGGACCGGGATGCCGACGGTCTTTTGCAATATGCCCAGAAATTTAGAAGCGACAAGGGGATGAAGAACGGCCTGTACTGGGATGTGAAAGAGGGTGAAAAGCAGAGCCCCTTGGGCCCCCTCTTTGCCGCCGCCCAGGAAAAGGGGTACAGTGGCAAGTCGGGTGGTGGTCAACCCGTTCCTTATTACGGGTATTATTACCGGATTCTAAAGGGCCAGGGAAAGAATGCACCGGGCGGCGCTTACGACTACATGGTGAAGGGAGAAATGATCGGAGGCTTTGCTCTGGTAGCCTATCCAGCCAAGTACGCATCTTCAGGCATCATGACATTTATCGTGAATCACGACGGAACGGTTTACCAGAAGGACTTGGGCCCGAACACGGAGAAGGCGGCTCAGGCCATGGAACTCTTTGATCCTGACAGCACGTGGAAAAAGGAATAAAAAATGCCGGCTACCAGATACCACTGGGTGCGATATGTCATCCTTACCGCTGTTGCCATAGCGGTTTGCGCCGGGTTGACTGCCTTCGGCCTCGATACCTTTCGGGCCGACGCCGCCCAACCGATGATCTTTAAGCCCCAGAAAGAAAAAAGCAAACCGGCGCCGTCGGATGCGGCCCGATTGCCCGAGCACATCCAGGCCGACAAGGTCGACGACTTCATGGCCGCCCTCAGTGACGAACAGGTGCGGCGATTGCTGATCGAGGCCCTGAAAAAACAGGCCGCCGAAGAGGCCGCGGCTGCACCGGACAAAAAAGAGATGACCGGTATTGCCGGTTTCATCGACGCCGTCAGGGCCAAGGTCGATTTGATCCGGCTGCGCGTCGAGGAACTCAAAACAGGCGACGACACGAAAATGGCCCAAATCCCCTCGCTCTACACCTACCTGGGTAAAGGGGAACGGGACGCCAACTCGGCCAGGGTCATTATCAGTGCCATCGCTGTTTTCCTGGCGGCCTTTTTCATCGAGTTCGTGTTTAACCGCTATACGGCCGTCGTCCGCCGGCGCATCGCGGCCACGCTGCCGGTCGACTGGAGGACAAAAATGAGCGCCCTCGGTCTGCGCGGGCTGCTCGATCTGGTCTCCATCTGTGTGTTCGCAGCCGCCGTTCTGATCATCTTTTATCTCTTCCTGAA
>JAQAZR010000194.1:0-3080 GCA_032127235.1 Deltaproteobacteria bacterium | reverse complement strand
TCCAACTTCCGAATTCCTGAAACTACCTTGCCTTGGCGGGAGGCTTCAAAGGCAGCGCGTACCGCCTGACTCCGTCGTACCTGTAAAAAGCGTTGGCAACGGCCGGCGCCGTCGGGATGCATACAATCTCACCGACACCCTTGGCGCCGAAGGCGCCCTCGGGATCATCTCCCTCCACGGCGATGGGCACGATGCGCGGCACCTTGGCCAGCTTGGGGATGCCGAGAGAAATATATTTTTCAGAGGTCAGGCGGCCTTCCTCCAGGGGCACTTTTTCGCTCAGAGCGTAACCGAGGCCCATGACCACACCACCCTCGATTTGCCCCTCAAAAAGCAGCGGGTTAATGACCCGGCCCGAGTCGTGGGCCGCATAGATGGTATCCACGCCGCCCTTTTCGTCCAGAATTGCCAGGTGAGTCGCAAAACCGTAAGCGATGTGAGAAACAATCTCGCCGGGCCGGCCTTCGGCATGGGTGTAGTCGCAGACAACGCGACCCTCATACATGCGACCCGCCAACGCTTCAAGAGAATTAGTTGCGAGGTCCTTTTTCAGCTTCAGGGCCGCATCGATGATGGAACGGCCAAGCAGCATGGTGCCGCGACTGGCGGTGGTTACACCGCCGACAGTCGCCGAAGCGGTGGTCACTTTGATGTCAATTAACTCGCAATCGCCCAACCCCGCCGCTTCGCACAGGATCTGCCGGGCCACGGTGTGGATGCCCTGGCCCATCTCGGTCCAGCCATGATGCAAGATCAATTTTCCGTCCGGCAGGACCTCAATCTTGACCTCACTGACTTCCACCATACCATTGCCCATGCCGCAGTTTTTTATCGCCAGAGAAAGACCTTTAAACTCGGCTTTTTCATAGGCTTCCTTGACGGCCAGCAGCGTCCTTTTCAGCCCGACGCCCTCTCCGAGCACCTGGCCGGTGGTGGTCATCAGACCGGTGTCCAGGGCATTGTCGTAGCGGAGTTGCCAGGCATCGAAACCGCCCATCTCACACAGTTGTTCGACCATAGTTTCCATGGCGAAGGTGACCTGGTTGACGCCGAAGCCGCGCATGGCGCCACTGGGGATGTTGTTTGTGTAGACGGCCTTGGCCTCGATATCCACGCTGGGCAGATAGTATGCGCCGGCGGCGTGGGTGGCGGAGCGGCCCAGCACCGGGGGGCCCACGGAGGCATAAGCGCCGGTGTCACCGAGAATGACGGCTTTAAGAGCGGTGAACTTACCGCTCGCGTCGCAACCCAGGGCGTAGTCCAGTCGCATGGGATGGCGTTTGGGATGCATGCGGATGGATTCGGGACGGGACAGCCGGACTTTTACGGGCCGGCTGAGATGATGGCAGTACAGCGCAGCGTGGCCCTGGACGGTTAAATCCTCTTTGCCGCCGAAGGCGCCACCGCAGTCCACCAGGGTCACCACCACCTTTTCGCGGGGATATCCAAGCAGCGCAGCAATTTCGTGGTGATCTGCATAGATACCCTGGCTCTGGGAATAAACCTGTATCCCGTCTTTAAAGGGCACCGCCACCGAGGACTCGGGTTCAAGGAAGCCGTGGTCCACCATCTGAGTCTCAAGAACACCCCTGGCCACATAGGTGGACCCGGCCAGCACTTTTTCCGCAGGCTCGCCCCGGCGGATGGTCTGAGCGAACAGCAAATTACCGTCCGCATGGATTTTGACAGGACTGGTTTCGGCTCTGGTCATATCCGTCAGTGGTTCAAGGACTTCGTATTCGACGTGTATCAGTTTGACGGCGTTGCGGGCCTGGTCTTCGGTTTCGGCCGCTACGCCGGCGAGCACGTCGCCGATGTAACGGGTCGTTTCGCCGACCTTGATCATGATAGGCCAGTCCTGAACAATCGGGCCCACATTGCGTTCACCGGGGATGTCCGCGGCGGTGAATATCCGGATAACGCCGGGGGCCTTGCAGGCTTCATCCAGGTCGATGGAAAGCACCCTGGCGCGCGGATGGTCACTGAAACGCAGGGCGCCGTGAACCATGCCATCAAAGCGCAGGTCGTCGATAAAGGGTTTACGGCCGATGGCGCGTTCGAAGGCTCTGTATTTGGGGCTGGAGACACCGATTCCGGCGCCGTCTTCAAAGGGAATCTCCCGCCCGTCACCCAGGGCGGCGGCGGCTTCGAGCACAGCGTCAACGATCTTGACGTAACCCGTGCAGCGGCAAAGGTGAAAACCCATGGCTTTGACAACCTCTTGCCGGGTCGGGTCGGGATTTTTATCCAGCAGGATCTTGGTCCGGATCAGAAAACCCGGAGTGCAAAAACCACACTGCACAGCGCCCTTGGCGACAAAGGCGCGCCCCAGGGTGCGCAGCAGACTTTCCGGCAACCCTTCCAGGGTAAATACTTCCTTGCCCGCGACCTTGTGCATGGGGGTGGAGCAGGCCAGAGCAGCCTTGCCGTCCACCTCCACCAGACAGGCACCGCAGGCGGCCTGGCCTGAGCAACCGTCCTTGGCGGACGTAATGCCTTTCTCTTCGCGTAGGAATGTTAAAAGAGACGTCATCCCCTCGCCGGAAAATTCCGTCTGCTGGCCGTTTAACGCGAACGTAATCATGGCGCCCCTTTCAATTCAAACCTGTCACCCCACCCCCATCAGTCGGGGGAAAAATAAAACGAGGTCACTCCAGTAAGCAATGATAAACAGAGCGATCACCTCAACGACAATAAAAGGCCAGATCGCTTTGGTCAACGCTTCAAGTGAGAGATTGCTGATGTTGCAGGCGACGAACAGACACGCCCCAACCGGGGGCGTCATCAACGCCAGATTAAGGGAAAGCACCATGATAATTCCAAAATGGATTGGATCGATCCCTAAATTGTTGACTGCGATCGGATGGAGGATTGGGCCCAGGATAATCAAAGCCGCAGCGATATCCATGAACATGCCGACAATCAGCATGAGGATTAGAATGAGGAGTAAAATGATATTCGGATTGTCGCTGACGCTTAAAAAGCCTGCGGCAACCGCTTCGGGAACCCGTTCCATGGTTAGGATCCATCCGAGAATCGAGGCTGATCCAATAATCAGAAACACCACGCCGGTCGTTTTA
>JAQAZR010000193.1:0-4620 GCA_032127235.1 Deltaproteobacteria bacterium | reverse complement strand
GAGTGATATCCGGATCCTGAAGCAACCGATCCCGCAAATACTCGGCATATTCACGCAAAACCCCCTCGCTTTGATCGCCGTAAAGCGCCAGTGACACCACATAACGCTTTCTGGAAACAATCACTACCTGTGGCTTTTCGGATTCTTCGGGGAAAGAGGTGATCCGATCCACTTCGCTCTGGATGTCCTGGCCCAGTTTTTGCAAATTTTCGCCTTCGATCCTCTCTACGGAAACCGTTCCAACGCCTTCTCTGGCAGATGCCCGAACTTCCTTGACACCTTCCAGGCCCTGAACCGCTTCCTCTATGGCCAAAATAATACCCTTTTCCACTTCCTGGGGGCTGGCGCCGGGATAAGGGACGGTGATTTGAACCAGATCCAGTTCAAAGTAAGGAAAAACTTCTTTTTTGATGACGTAACCCGAAAAAAATCCTCCCACCAGAAGTACCAGCATGATCAAATTGGACGTAACCGGATGTGCGGCCATCCAAGCGATGATCCCTTTTTTTTCTGAATCATTTTGCGGCAGGCTGCTCATTCTTTTTGAACTCCTGTCCTTTGGGGATTTTTCTTTGCAGGGGACTCACGCTTCATTTCGGATTTCGAAGCATCCACACGCAACATCATACCTTCCACCGGTGCAGCCAAATCTGAGACGATCAAGTTTTCACCGGGTTTCAGGGCATCTTTTAAGAGAACGATCTCTGCGTCACGCCAGATCGGCCGCACCTTTCGGATTTCCAATGTTTGATTTTCACCGACCAGCCAGACGCTCGAATGATCTCTCAATGCCGACCGCGGAATTTCAAATACGCCGTCAAGTCTGCGCCCTTGGATTTCTATCCGGACGTACTCGCTGATTAATAGGGGTGCACGATCCTGAGTGGATGCATTCAACCCCACTGGATCCGAAACTTCCACGAGAATTCGGGCCATGCGTCCTTCGGTTGCCAGATCCCCCATCAGCCGGATGACTTGACCGCTGCGTTCATGACCCTGGCCGTAAATGATCCGGGCTTTGGAACCCGGATCACCGGCTTGACTGGGCGTTTGGATCCATTCAAGGCGATCCACCGGTATGGACACCTGAATTCTGTAAGTATCGGTTCCCACCAGTTCGGCCAAGGGCTCCTGGGGCGTCACCTGAGATCCGAAATCCACTGACTTGGAACGCACCATGGCATTGAAAGGCGCCCTGATTTGGGTTCGCTCAAGATCGAGCATTGCCGTCTTTAGCTCAGCCTCGGTTGCCGCAAGATCTGCTCTGACTTTATTTAAGTGGGGTTGGCGAAGCGCCAGTTCCTTTTCCATATCTTGCGCCGGTTTGCCCTCGTTTAACAGCTCCCATTCGCGCTTGGCCACTGCCTGATGTCCCAGCTCCAGTTTCAGGGCATACTCGGAATCAATCACCGCACTCCGCTTGCGGGCCAGGGCCAGCTCGTAGTCCAGCGGGTCGATCTGGAGAACTTTCATGTGTTTTTTTAAAAACCCGCCTTCCGTGAACTCGGGATGGATCTCTACGACTTCTCCGGACACACGAGATTTCAGCAGTACTTCCCGGCCAGGAATTACGGTTCCCATTGCCGTTACGACAATCTGATAGTCGGAAAGTTTTACCGTTAGGACTTGAACCGTGGGACTTAATTTAACCGGCGGCCGCTTCTGGGTTCGGGGCGCACTGTTTTTCAGGTAAAATGCCATCCCCACGCCGCTGGCGAGTATAAGCAGCGATAGGACAATCCTAACAATGGGTCGCCGCCTTGGAGGAGGGTTCGGCTGTTTTTCCGGAAACTGATTGTTTTGCTTGTCATCCACTATTTTCATTCCTGTTTAATAAGGCAAGCCTTATTCCTCAAGGGGTCAGCGATTCCGTCCATGTTCCGCCCAGGGCTCGATAGAGACTGATGCGTGCATTAAGAAGGTTTGCCCGCTGCCGGATTAAATCCCTCTCAAGCCGCTGAACCGCCAATAATTGGGTCAGTACCGGCAGGTAATCGGTAAGCCCGTTACGATAGCGAACCCCTGCCTCCTCGAGGGCTTTGCGCGCTGCTGCCTCAACCTTTTCGAGCCCTCTGATGTGTTCTTGTTGCTTGGACTCGTTGACGAGCGCAGTTTCGACTTCTTTTATGGCCGTTAAAACCGCTTGTCGGTATGCGGCCAAATTTTCATCCACAAGCGCCTGCCTGCGGTCCACTTCCGCTGCCCGCCGATTTCCATCGAATATCGGTGCCGTTAAATTGCCCGCCAGGCTGAGGAGCCAGTTATCGAAAAGCACGTCCATATCGCCTTTCCCGTATTGGGCTCCGGCAGTCAGGCTGATTGCCGGCAGGCGATTTGCCCGAGCGGCCGCCACTTGCCATTCTGCCGCCTGCAGACGCATTCCAGCCCTTCGTAAATCCGGACGTGATGAGAGGAGATCGGCAGGCAGTCCGGTTGCCGGGATTTCGGTCGGTTCAGGCAAGCCGACCCGGCCGACTTTCAATTGAGCCTGTGGCGGTTTTCCCAGCAAAAGCGCCAGTTCATATCTCAGCACCTGTTCTTCGGCCTCAACCAGTGGGGTTTCAGCCCTGATGTCTTCAACAACCTGTTTTTGCTGATAAACATCAAGGGCCGACACCATAGACATTCGAAATCTTAGCTCGATAAGCTCCAGGTATGTCAGGTTGACTTGAAGCTGATGTTCCAAAAGTCGTTTTTGCATCTGCTGAGAAATAATGAATATCCAGCGCCGGGCAACTTCGGCCGCCAGTGTCATGGCGGCCGTATTCACCTCCTCCCGGGCGGCGGTCACATCCAGCAATGCGGCTTCCCGATCGGACCGGATACGTCCCCAGAGATCCAGTTCATAGCTGCTGATAAGACCCAGAGAATAGTCATCGTTCGATTCGGTTTTCTGAGATCCGTTGTCTGATCTTCGACGCTCATAAAAAGCACCGGCAGTGCCGGTCAGGTCCGGATAAAGTGCCGCACCGACCTGAACGGCCAATGACCGCGCTTGATTGAGGCGCGACCAGGCTTCTTTCAGGGTCAAATTGTCGGCCAAGGCTTCTTCGATCAGCCCGGTGAGTTCCGGATCATGAAATTGTTCCCACCACCGCCCCAACGGCTCGGATTCCTGGGTATAAAGAGAAAAAGTTTCCGGAAGTTCACCGGCCGGCGACTGTCTTATCTGGGGTTTGAACGGATTGCAGGCTGTAAACAAAAGCAAGATGACCGTCAAACCGATAAATTCATTTACCCGATTCTTCATACGTCCTTACCGGCAGCATCTATTCGATTTTCGTCAGGTATTAATTACGATGTGTCTGTCAAAATATCAACAAATTAAATGATTCAGGTGCTGATTTGGATGGTGTTGTACTCGAGAAATTCGGAATGGCTGTTTTCACGAACTATCCGGATTGGCTTTCTTCCGATTTAATATAGTCATCGATTCCCTTTCTAAGTGTATCGATCATCGTGCGAAAGCGATCCTCATTCGGTTCTAAAAGGGTGACCCGAAAGCCCTGCAAGTTCGTGTTAAAGGACGTCAGGGGAACCACACAAATTCCAGTGGCAGCCAGCAGGTAATATACAAACCGCTTATCCGGATGTATAGGCGGACCGGAAGTCAGTGTTTTCACGAGTTCAGCAACGGAGGGATCGGAAATGGGTAGGGTTTGCCGATGGTTCAGGAGGCCGTCTTCAAAAGCCACACTCATATACAGCGCACCGTTGGTCCGGTTTGCCAGCACACCGGGGATATCTTTGAGCCGATCGAAGGCGATCTGTGAGAACCTTTCGTAACGCAGGCGTCGTTTTTCCAGGTAACCCGCATATTCGGGGTGCTGCAGGATGTGCGGAAGAGCCTTTTGGGGGAGGGTTGTTGAACAGACCTCAACCATTTTGGCGTTGAGAATGCTCTTGATATACGTTTCAAACTCGGGTTTTCTCTGAACATTGTAAACTTCGATCCAACCGCACCGGGAACCGGGCCAGGGGAGTTCCTTGGAAATCCCCTTCATGGAAATAGCCGGAACTTCACCGATGACCGCAGCCAGCGGTTCGGTCTTCTGGCCGTTGAAAACCAGATTCTGATAAATTTCATCGGCGATGATAAAAAGGTTGAATTCTGAGGCAATATCAACAATTTCCCTGAGCAGATCTGCCGGATAAACAGCACCTGTCGGATTATCGGGGTTGATCAGTAAAATACCGGCCACGGCCGGATTATACTTGACCCGTCGCCGCAGTTCATGGACGTCCGGATACCAGTGGTTGTGCGGATCGAGAGGATAAGAGACCGGCGGCAGACCGGCGTGAGCTGCTTCGCATGCAGAGTGCGTCGTATACGTTGGTGACGGCGTTATCACACGGGCGGTACGGCGTAAAAATCCATAGGTTTTGGTAATGGCATCTCCAAGACCGTTAAAAAAAATGATGTCGTCCGGGGTGATGCGGCAATGGCCGTTGCCGTTGTTCATGGCAACCAGAAACTCGCGCGTTTCGAGCAGTCCTTGGGTGGGACAGTAACCGTAGCTATCGTCTTCCATAACCAGCCGGGAAACAATCTTTTTCATCCAATCGGGGATCTTTTCACCTTTTGCCACAGGATCGCCGATATTTTCCAGATAGACGGGA
>JAQAZR010000192.1:0-11106 GCA_032127235.1 Deltaproteobacteria bacterium | reverse complement strand
CGGGTCGACATCGTGGAGAACCGCTTTGTCGGCATGAAGTCCAGAGGGGTTTACGAAACGCCGGGCGGTACCGTTCTGCGGACGGCCCACATGGCGATGGAATCGATTACGCTGGATCGCGAGGTGATGCACCTGCGCGACGGGCTTATTCCGAAGTATGCCGAGCTGATTTACAACGGGTTCTGGTTCGCGCCTGAAAGATCTGTCCTGCAGAAACTGATCGATGAGACCCAGAAAAATGTCAGCGGCGTCGTGCGACTCGAGCTTTTCAAGGGCAATTGCCGGGTTCTGGGCCGCAAATCCGATACCTCCATTTACCGGGTCGATTTCGCGACATTCGAGGACGATGCCGTATACAGCCAGAAAGACGCCGAAGGGTTCATCCGGCTCAACGCGCTTCGGCTGCGCATCCAGAAAATGCTGTCGAACCGGTAAAAACTTAATGTTATACATTATAAAAAAGCTTTTTCGCAGAGGCCGGTAATGGAAGACAAAACGTGGGGCGGTCGATTTACTGAAAAAACCGACCGCCGGGTGGAAGCCTTTACGGCTTCCATCGATTTTGACAAGCGCCTGTATTCCTACGATATCGACGGCAGCATCGCGCATTGCCGCATGCTGGCCAAGACCGGAATCATCACAGAGGACGAGGCGGCGTCCCTGGTCGAAGGTCTCGGCAAGATCAAACGCGAACTGGACCGGGGCGCATTTCAATTCGATGCCGGTCAAGAAGACATCCACATGCACATTGAAACCCGGCTGGTGGAGGAGGTCGGCAAGGTCGCCTTGAAGCTGCACACAGCCAGGAGCCGTAATGACCAGGTGGCGCTGGATGTGCGCATGTTCTTGAGGGATGAAACCGTTCGAATCATCGACCAACTGATGAACCTGAGAAAGGTGCTGGTCGACTTGGCCGAGCAGACCATCGATGTCGTCATGCCGGGATACACCCATTTGCAGCGGGCCCAACCGGTGTTGTTCGCCCACCATCTGATGGCCTACTACGAGATGTTCACGCGCGACACGGAACGGCTGCAGGACGGGTTGAAACGGACCGACGTCATGCCTCTCGGTACGGCGGCGCTGGCTGGGACGACCTATCCGATCGATCGCGAGGTCACGGCCGAGTTGCTCAACTTCCCCAAAATATCGGCCAACAGCCTCGATGCCGTCTCGGACCGCGATTTCAGCCTCGAATTCCTCTCGGCCGCCAGCATCTGCATGGTTCACCTGAGCCGACTCTCCGAAGAAGTGATTCTGTGGTCGACGGCGGAGTTCGGATTCATCGAACTGCCGGACGCCTTCGCCACCGGCAGCAGCATCATGCCTCAGAAGAAAAATCCCGATGTGGCGGAACTCGTGCGCGGCAAGTCCGGACGCGTCTTCGGCAGCTTGATGGCCCTCTTGACCATCATGAAAGGCTTGCCAATGGCCTATAATCGCGACCTGCAGGAGGACAAAGAGCTCCTTTTCGACAGCGTCGACACCCTCCAGGCCTGCCTCGAGATCTATACCATGATGCTTCCCAAAATTAAGGTGAACCGTGAGGTCATGCGCACGGCCACGCAGACCGGATTTATAAATGCCACCGATTTTGCCGATTATCTGGTCGGAAAGGGGATGCCCTTTCGCAATGCGCACCACGTTGTGGGACAGGCGGTCGGTTACGCCCTTGCGCACAAAAAGGAACTCCACGACCTATCGCTGGACGAGCTCAAGTCATTCTCGGCGCTGATTCAGGGGGACGTCTTCGAGATATTGTCGACCGAGGCCATGATCGATCGCCGCCGGTCGGCCGGCGGCACCGCCACGGAAAATGTGCGCGCAGCCATAGCGGCGGCCAGGGCTGCCCTCGAATCATAACGGAATTGGCGGCGGATCGGGGGCAGGCGGGGGAGGCAGCCAGTTGTGCAAAGCGCAACGCAGCGGTTCACACGCTCCGAAGCGGTGCGGTTCGGACAATCGTAACGTCATCCGGAATGAAGGTAAAGAAATGAGAGCGAACCTGGTTTTCGGGCTCCGGCTGGTCATCTTGTCGGCGCTCCTCGTCGGGCTCCAGACCGGATGTGGGAAAAAAGGTCCGCCGGTGCCGCCGCGTCGCTACCGGCCGCCGGCTGTGACGGACTTGAGCTATCAAATGGACGGTCAGACCCTCACCTTGTCATGGACCGTTCCCGAAACCAGAGACGGTGATGCGGCCGCTCCTGTCGGTTGCTTTGTCTACACGGCTAAACAGCCGCTGGTCAGCACGGCTTGCCCGGACTGCTCGGAACCTTTTTCACCGGTAGCGGACCTTCAGATTCAAAAAGACGCTTCCGGCAATATTTTAAAACGGACCATGACCTACACCGGTGTTCTGACGCAAGGATTTATATACACCTATAAAATCGCGTGCTATGCGCGTGACGGCGGGTTGGGAGCGGATTCAAACGTCGTCAATTTTAGTTACTGAAGATCGAAAAGGGCATTTCGGTATGCCGATATGCCCCTGTTTCACGTCAATCTGTTAGACGCTGTCGTCTACCCGGCCAACCGGGAAACGGGCCAACCGGCCAACCACTATAGAGATCACGATGCACCACTTTCAATATCGGCACGATGAACTTTTTTGCGAGGACGTTGCGGTTAGAGAAATTGCCGAAGCTGTCGGTACACCGTTCTACTTATACAGCCGTGCTACCTTGGAGCGTCATTTCAGAGCCTTCGACGGCGCCTTTGCGAACACAGACCGTCTGGTGTGTTTCTCGGCTAAAGCCAACGCCAGCCTGGCGATTTTAACCCTATTGAACCGGCTCGGCAGCGGGCTCGACATCGTCTCCGGCGGCGAACTCTTCCGCGGGTTGAAGGCCGGCATTGCCCCCGACAAGATCGTTTACTCGGGCGTCGGTAAAAAGTCGGACGAGATCGATTTCGCTTTGCAGAGCGGCATCCTGATGTTCAATATCGAATCGCTCGACGAATTGGACCTGATCAACCGCCGGGCGGGCGAACTCGGCAAAAAAGCGCCGATTGCGATCCGCGTCAATCCAGACGTCGATCCCAAGACCCATCCCTATATTTCGACCGGCTTGAAGAAGAACAAGTTCGGTATCGACGTCGTCACGGCGCTGGAAGCCTACAAGGCGGCCCGAGCACTCCAAAACGTTGCGGTCGTCGGTATCGACTGCCACATCGGGTCACAGATCACCGACCTGAAGCCATTTGCCGATGCCCTCGAAAGCCTCAAAACCCTGATGCATGAAATCAAATCGCTGGGCATCGACATCCGATACCTGGACATGGGAGGCGGGTTAGGCATCACCTACGACCAGGAATCGCCGCCGGCTCCCGACGACTACGCCCGGGCGATCGTCACCGCGCTCAAGGACCTGCCGGTTAAGCTGATTTTAGAGCCCGGGCGGGTGATCGTCGGCAACGCCGGGATTCTCATCACACGGGCGCTTTATAAAAAAATGGGCACCGAGAAGAACTTTGTCGTCGTGGACGCCGGGATGAATGATCTGCTGCGACCGACCCTCTACCAGGCTTTTCACGCGATTCAGCCCGTGGTTTTAAATACCGATCAGAGGTTGACCGCCGACGTCGTCGGCCCGATTTGCGAAACAAGCGATTTTCTGGCCCGTGATCGCGAAATGGTTGTCGTTCGCAACGGTGACCTGCTGGCGGTCATGAGCACGGGGGCTTACGGGTTCAGCATGTCTTCCAACTACTGCTCCCGACCCCGGGTAGCCGAGGTGATGGTCAGCGAAGATCGGTTTTACGTCATCCGGGCGCGGCAAGGCTACGAGGAGCTGGTGTTCGGGGAAACCGTGCCGCCATTTTTAGAACAGTGATGGTCGCATGCATTCAGATCCCGCTTTTATTTTGCCATATGACACAAATATAAGCGGGATCTGAATGCATTAGGAAACGTTAAGAAAGAAAAGAATACATGAACGAAGAAACAGCGAAAGCGAAAAGAATTCCCTTTGTTAAAATGAGCGGCAGCGGCAACGATTTTATCCTGATCGACAATCGCCGCCAGGTTGTCGAGGACTCGCAATTGAGCCGTTTCATCGTCAATGTCTGCCGCCGTAAACTTTCCGCGGGCGCAGACGGCCTGATTTTGATCGAACCTTCCACAGCGGCGGACTTCAAGTGGCGCTTTTACAATTCGGATGCCAGCCGGGCCGAAATGTGCGGCAACGGCGCCCGCTGTGCTGCCCGTTACGCCTTTGTCAACGGAATTGCCGGCCCTGAGCTCACCTTCGAAACCGACGTCGGGATCATTTCGGCCTCCATTGTCGCGGACAGGGTCAAGGTGAGAATGACCGACCCATCCGAGGTGACGTCAAACCTCGTGCTCGATCTGGTCGCCAGCAGCCGCCAGATGGCAGCCGTGAACACCGGGGTTCCTCATGTCGTCCTCGAAGTTCCCGACCTCGAAACAACCGATGTTTGCGGCATCGGGCGGGAAATCCGGTATCACCGGACGTTTGCACCGGCCGGCACCAACGTCAATTTCATTACTCCTCTGGCAGACGACACCATTGCGGTTCGAACCTATGAGCGCGGTGTGGAGGACGAAACCCTCGCCTGCGGAACCGGTTCGATTGCTGCGGCCCTGGTAACGGCCGCCAGCCACGGCACCGGTTCGCCGATCCAGGTCAAGACCCGTGGCGGGACCCTGTTGACGATCCATTTTGAGCGCCGCGACGGGCGCTTCCAGGATGTCTATCTCGAAGGGGATGCCCGCATTATCTACAGCGGCGAGTTGTGGTCCGAGGCCTGGGAATGACCGCTAAGTCCATCGATTCATTAATTCGATAACGAATTTATTGACTCAGGACTTAAACGCGGACTTGGAACCGGTTCCGGGGACCGGCCAAAGTCGGAAATAGACGATCAAAGGGGCGGATGACGTGCAGGAGGACCTTCATACGGCCATCATCTCCATCGGATCCAATCTGGGGGACAAGCTCGATAATTGCCGGCGGGCAATCGACGCCCTGAGAACGCTGACGCAAACGACCGTGGTCACCTGCTCCCGGTTTTACAAAACCGCCCCGGTCGACTATCTGGATCAGGACTGGTTCGTGAACGCGGCCGTTAAAGTCACCACCCGGCTCGACGCTCATGGTTTACTGGACGCCCTCAAAGGGATTCAGCAGCGGGCCGGCCGCTGCTGCGACTCTGTCCGCTTCGGTCCCCGAATCATCGACCTGGACATCATCTTCTACGACGAGACCGTGATCGAGACGCCGGACCTTCTGATACCCCATCCGCGCCTGCACAAAAGACGCTTTGTCTTGCAACCGATTTGTGATATAGATCCCGCAATCGTTCATCCGATACTTAAAAAAGACGTCCGGGCGCTGCTGGATCGGTTGGACGACGACGCTCAGAGTGTGGAACCGATATGCTGCGATTGCTGATTATTGCCGCGCTGGTTTATTTTCTCTACCGGGTCTTCACCCGCTGGATGGTGGGTCACTCGGCCTCGTCCGGCAGGTCGGTCGACCACAGAGACGCGGGCGCCATTGACGATATCATGGTGAAAGACCCGCAGTGCGAGGTTTATTTTCCAAAAAATGAAGCCGTGCGGGCGAGGATTGACGGCCGAGACCTTTTTTTTTGCAGCACCGAGTGCCGCGATAAGTTCCTGGAGAATCAACCTCACGCCGAAAGCAAATAAATCAAGGACTCACTCAAAAATAAGTCACTCTTTTATACGCCGATGCACCCCCCTCTGGTTTTCGGTGCGAAAACTCGGAAAATCCAGATACTCATGCGTTTTTGCGCCTTGCCGGCCGGGCGCCTCAACGTCCCGAATAGCGAACTTATGCTTTTGTTAACCCTGAAACCAACTCAGAACGAAAAGGATGTGAGGTTATGAAATTTTTTATCGATACGGCAAACATAAAAGAAATTAAAGAGGCCGACAGCATGGGAATGGTCGACGGCGTCACGACCAATCCGTCGCTGGTCGCCAAAGAGGGGCGAGAGTTCGAGGGGTTGATCAAGGAGATCTGCGAAATCGTTGAGGGACCCGTAAACGCCGAGGTGATCAGCACCGAAACCAAGGGAATGCTCACCGAAGGCCGGAAACTGGTGAAGATTCACAAGAACATCGTGGTCAAGATTCCGATGACCATAGACGGCCTCAAGGCCGTGCGGCAACTCACCGAAGAAGGCATTCGAACCAATGTGACCCTGGTGTTTTCCCCCATCCAGGCGTTGATGGCCGCCAAGGCCGGAGCGGCCTATGTCAGCCCGTTCGTGGGTCGGCTGGACGATGTCGCGCACGACGGCATGCTTCTCGTCGAACAGATCGCCGAAATCTACAACAACTACGCCCTTGAGACGGAAATCATCGTGGCCAGCGTTCGCCATCCCATACACGTGCTCGAATCGGCCCTGATCGGTGCCGACATCGCCACCATTCCGTTCAATGTCCTCAGCAAACTGGCTGCCCATCCGCTGACCGACAAGGGCTTAAAAGCCTTCTTGGATGACTGGAAAAAGGCTAAAAAGTAAACTGGACGCTGCCGTCAGGGCTCACACCATGAAATCGGATGAAAGAATCAAACGCGTGTTGAGTCATCCCAACACCTTGACGCTTTTCCGCGTCATCGCCGTGCCGATCGTCGTGATGTTGATGATCTACCCTAACCGGGCTTTTACCGCAATGGCGGCGTTTTTATTCAGCGCGGCCGCCATTACAGATTACCTGGACGGGTATCTTGCGCGGCGGCGCGGTCTGGAAACGACCTTGGGCAAGGTGATGGATCCGGTGGCGGACAAACTGCTAGTGTCCTCGGCCTTCATCATGATTACCTCACACAACTGGATACCGGCGTGGATGGTGTGCATCATCATCGGGCGCGAGTTGGCCGTGACCGGGCTGCGAAACCTGATCGCCGGCGAAGGAGAGGATGTATCGGCTTCCTGGCTGGGAAAATACAAAACCGGCTTCCAGATTGCCGCCATCATCCCGCTGCTGTTTCATTACCCGTATTTCGGCATCAACCTTCACCAGATCGGGTACTTTTTCCTGATCGGCGCTCTGATCTTCACCGTCTGGTCGGGGGCCGACTATTTCATCCGGTTCCGGAAACTACTCGAGATGTGAGTTTTTTTTGGTTGACAAAGAAGTGATTTACCATTAAAAAATAGCCCCACATTGAGCGGGAATAACTCAGTGGTAGAGTGCGACCTTGCCAAGGTCGAAGTCGCGGGTTCAAATCCCGTTTCCCGCTCCATTTTTTTTGGGGCGGCATAGCCAAGTGGTAAGGCAGCGGTCTGCAAAATCGCTATCTCCGGTTCAAATCCGGATGCCGCCTCCAGCTTGAGAATATAAGGCTTGCAAGCAATTACAATTACTTGCAGGCCTTTTTTATTGGGCCAAGATTATTGACACCAGGGCAATCTGGTGACCTGCATTCCGACCCACGCAGCGAGATGCAGAGGCGCTTGTTATTATCCTTAAGAATTTAACGAAATGGCCGATAATCTTAATGTATGTCGGCCCTGGTCTTCTAACGAACTATCTGGTTTCATTTCTCTGATATCATTCCACAATTTTTTGGTGCCGGCTGAACTCTCTGTTTAACAGGTTATCGTCCAATATGGCTAAAGTACTGGTAATCGACGACGAAAAGACGATTGGCACGATAATGTCCCGGGTGATTGAGCGCATGGGGCATACCGTCGAATGTGCCGAAACCATTAAAACCGGCATGGAAGCGGTCCGGGAAGATGATTTCGATATTATTTTCCTGGATGTACAGTTACCGGATGGAAATGGCCTCAATCAGTTGTCCGTTTTTCAGGAATTGCCTTCTGCACCTGAAGTGATTATTATCACCGGGTTCGCCAACTCGGAAGGAGCGGAACAGGCCTTAAGCAGCAACGCCTGGGATTACATTTCCAAACCAGTATCTGTCGGGGCGATTACCCGCGCCATCCAGCGCGCCTTACAATATCGTGAGGAACGGAATAACTGCCGGTCACGGCACGCCCTCAACAGAATCGGTATCATCGGAAGCAATCACAAGATGCAGACCTGCCTGGATACCTTAGAACGATCCGCCCGCAGTTGTGCCAATATCTTAATCACCGGTGAGACGGGTACCGGAAAAGAACTTTTTGCGCGCGCCGTTCATTTTAACAGCCCCCGGGCCGAAAAGAACTTTGTTGTCGTGGATTGTGGCGCACTGCCTGATTCACTGGTGGAAAACCTGCTTCTGGGGCACGCCAAAGGGGCCTTTACCGGTGCGGATAAAGCAGAAGAGGGTTTAATCAAGCGTGCTGACGGAGGGACCCTTTGCCTCGATGAAGTCGGGGAGTTGAGTTTTGACATGCAAAAGGTGTTTTTGAGGGTTTTGCAGGAACGCTGCTTTTGCCCCATCGGCGATACCCGTGAAACAAAAAGTGATTTCAGGCTGGTGGCGGCAAGTAATCGCAATCTGGCTGAATTGGTGAAAAAGGGTCAATTCAGAGATGATCTTTTGTTTCGTCTCGGCTCCATTTCCATTGATATACCGCCACTCAGGGATCGGGTTGATGATATTAAAGAGCTTGCGATCCACCGCCTGACGGTTTTGTGCGATTCACAGAATACAGAACCAAAAGAGTTCTCGCCGGAGTTTTTTGAGGTTCTTCAGGCCTATCGCTGGCCGGGGAATGTTCGCGAACTGTTCAGTGCCCTGGATGCCGCCCTGGCAAACGCCCTCCACGAATCCACCTTTTTTGCCAAACATTTACCCAGAAATGTGCGCATCGAAGTTGCCCGCGCGCGGTTTGATCGGGAACTGCCGGATAAAGAATCGGCAATCAAAATATTTGATTTCCATACAGCCCTGCCCAACTGGCAGAAGTTTCGCCGGGCGCATATCGTGGACGGGGAAAAGAAATACCTGAAGGCACTTATTTCCCACTGCCAGGGCAACGTTCTTAAAGCTGCTCAATATTCCGGTCTATCCCGGCCCCACCTTTACGGTCTTTTGCGCAAATACGAAATATCCGCCTGAAAGGATATTATGATGCCATCATAAAATATTATGATTTTATCATAATATTCAGGGACGGGGCCCGCACTTCGTTTGCTTGAGTTCTGGGTTAACATTCCGGAATGTTGGTAAATTATTAATTATATAATTTTTGGCATGGCCCTTGCTTTAATTTTTCAAGCTATCTTCAGGTTGAGGACAACGGGTGTGAATATGAAAATCAATAAAAAGGGTTTCACCGCTGTTGAATTGCTGGTCTCGCTGGCCATCCTTTCTATAACTCTGGGATCCATTTATAGCCTGTATATGTCTTTTATACGCACCTGCACCAAAGAAGGGGTCAAAATCAATGTGCAGCAGAGCGTCCGCTCCAGTCTCGACATGATGATCCGGGATATACGATTGGCAGGGCTGGACCCCGAGGGAACGGGCGATTTCGGAATAGTAGCGGTGACACCCCAGCGTATCCAGTTCACCGCCGACAGAGATATGGACGGTGAGGTGGATGACGCTGATGAAACTGACGGTATCGATGCGCCCGACATGGAGCATATGGCCTATGAGTATGACGGTAACCGTACCCTGAGAATGTTTCTGTATAAAGCCAATGGAGATCCTGAAACCAACGATGTCATGGTCGAGAATGTGACCGATCTCGCCTTTACATATTTTAATTCGAATGATGAAACCACCTCCAATCTCGATGACATCCGGACGGTTGGAATTAGAATGACCATTGAGAAGCCCTCCGGCCGGGATGGCCAGATCAGCCGAACACTGGAGAAGCGGGTCAAATGCAGAAATCTTGAATATAATTAAGGAAAAATCTGAATGTTCACACATCAAATTGTTGATTTAAAAGATAAAATTAATAGTAATGGACTCTCGATAATCGAGGTGGTTTTTGCACTTTCCATTTTTGCCATCGGTATTCTGGCCGTATCGACCCTGTCTCTTTCTTCCATCAATTCCAATGCAACCTCGCGAAGGGTTACGGAGGCCACTGCTCTGGCCGAGGATCGTCTGGAGAGACTGGCGGCGATTCCCTATGATGATATCCAGGACGGTGAGGAGACGGAAGGGGCTTATAAAATAACCTGGGTGGTCATCGAAAACGACCTTGTTGATAAAACGAAATCTATTACGGTCACGGTGAACTGTCCCAATGGCTGGAAAAATACAAATGTTGCCATCCGGCATCTGATTTCGAAAAACAGCTAGCGAAAGAAAATATAATGAGATCATCTGCACTGCCGTTAAAAAATGAAGCCGGGTTTGTAACCGGTATGATGCTTTTTATGCTGGCCATCTTCACTGTTTTGGGAGTGTCCGCCATCGTGGTATCCATTACCGAGATGTCACTGGCTTCCAATGATCAGTTTTTTAAAACTGCTTTTTATGGCGCCGAAGCCGCAAGGGGTTATGTACCGCACACCACGGATCTTTACGGTGTCGAGAACACCGTTGAAAATGAGGCTATCAACTTTCCGGACAAAAACGATGCCACTGTCAGGCAATCCATTGGATCATATCAGGAATTTAATGGAGAGGTGATGTTTAACGGGTCTGCGGGACCGCCCAGGGGATCGGGTTTTGAGGTCGGCACTTTCAGGGCCCATAAATACCAGATGACATGTAACGGTTATGGGCCGCGTAATTCCCAGAGCCAGGTCGAAGCGGGGTTTTATCGTATCGGTTTTTAAACCTTATTTTAACCAGAAGAGGGTTGGTTGGAGGATCATGAATCGATTTAAAAAATATTTATATGGTTTGATTGTATGCGCCATTTTCATTTCCCTGTCCGCCATGGACAGCCGGGCAGATGATACCTGCATGTTTTCGGTGACGGCTGATGATGTCCCGCCCAATATTGTCCTTTTACTGGACAACGGGGCTGAAATGCAGCAGGTTCAATGGCATGCGGCCTATGACAACAGTGTCGACTACACCCCGATACCGGCTGGGGACGATGTTGTTAAGAACGGGGGGACCGGCAGCGGATTTTTTAATCTCAACGGGTACGGCATGGTGGAGCATGGCGGCTATTATTATCTGGTGGAGATTAAAGAGGATCTGCAACCGGCAGATTATACTGAAGGCCTACAGGCCACCAGCA
>JAQAZR010000191.1:0-5718 GCA_032127235.1 Deltaproteobacteria bacterium | reverse complement strand
TTTTTCGAAAAACTCAAGGATTTGATTGTAAATGTATCGAATGAAGAACGGGTGACTATTTGGAAGTATTCCTGGACAATGTTGCAGGACAACTCACCGCTGGCTTGGTTTGTCGGTAACGGAATCGGCAGTACGAAGGATATTCTGCAAAAGTATTCAACTGCCTATCCTTTATACAAAAACATTAACTTTCCGCACAATTTTTTTATTCAAATCCTGTTCGAAAACGGTCTGATCGGCTCAGTTCTCGTTTTCGGCGGCCTGGCCCACCTGCTGTATCAGTTTATCAAGCTGTCGCATACCGCAGTTGACCCATCAGTGCACCTTTTTGTCAACTGCATGATGGCGGCATTTCTGAACTGTCTGATCTTTACCGGCCTGACAGTCGGCTTTTATTCCAAATATACCCTGTACCCCTTGGCCTTCATCATCGGCACCCTGTTTGTTATGCTGGAAAAGTCGCAAAATGGTCCTCAAACCCGTCAGCATTATCATCCCCAATTTTAACGGGGCGTCGATACTCGCAACCAACCTTCCCACCGTTTTGGCGGCTGCTCGTGCCTATGGCGGTGACGTCGACATAATCGTTGTCGACGATGCCTCTTCGGACCAAAGCGTCGCAATGGTCACGGGAAAATTTCCTCAGGTCAAACTCGTCCGGCACGATGTCAACCGGGGCTTTGCCGAAACTGTGCACTCCGGAGTCCATGCCGCGGCCCATGAGATTCTCGTGTTTTTAAATTCAGATGTGCGGCCGCATGCCGATTTTCTGGCACCGCTGATCGAGACGCTTATGACCAGCCGTGACGTCTTTTCGGTGTCCCCGCTGGTATATGATCCGGCAGGGCGGCTTCAGAATGTCTCCTGGAACCGTTACAAAATGGTGCGCGGCACGATCAAAAGCACGCTATGGGACCTAACCACCGTCCGGGAGTGCCAGAGCAACGGCCGTCAACTGAAAAGCCTGTTCGCCTCGGGCGGTTCGATCGCACTTAAAAAAGAGATGTTCAACAGGCTTGACGGCTTCCTGCCACTCTATAAACCGTTTTACATAGAGGACATGGACCTTTGCACCCGTGCCTGGTTGCACGGATGGCAAACGCTCTTTGACCCCCGCAGCAGGGTCGTCCACGATCATGTCGGTACCATCAAACGTTTTTTTCATGCCAAAAAAATCCGCACCATCCGCACCCGCAATCGCTTTCTCTATCTGTGGCTGTATTGCTCGCGGCATCGGTTGATCCTGTCCCATGTCCCCTGGACGGTTTTTCGTTTGCTGCTGCGCCTGCTGCGCTTGGATCTGACCTTTCCGATCGCACTGCTGCAAAGCCTCGCTCACCTTCGGTCGGTCAATGCGCTGCGCTTTGAGATGAAGCAGTCACAGCTTTTCAAACCTTTGCACCAATTGTTGAGAGAAATAGAATCTTGAAGAACGAGCGAAAGCCAGCAGCGTCAGAGAGCGTAACCCGCACAAACGCCGATCCGGTCGCAGAAAAACCCGACGTCGCGTTCACCGTTTTCATTCCGGCGTTCAACCGCGCCTATACACTCGACCGCGCGCTGCAGAGCGTTGCCGAGCAAACCTTCAGAGATTTCGAGGTCTTGATCATCGATGACGGATCCACAGACGACACCGCGCAGCTGGTCGAAAGATGGCAGAAAAAGGGCCAGTTCCCTGTTCGTTACCGCTGGCAGGAGAATCAGGGCAAACATGTTGCCCACAACACCGCTGTCAACCTTTCACGCGGTTATTTTTTTGTTCTCCTCGACTCGGATGATATGCTCCACCCGCGGGCACTGGAACGCCTCAAGTATCATTGGGAGAGCATTCCGGATAGTAAAAAGGAACACTTTGCCGGTGTTGAAGGACTGTGTGTCTACAGTGACAGCAGTATAAAAGTAGATCGCTTTCCTGAAGATGTAATGGATTCGGACTACCTGGAAAAAACGAAGAAATACAAAATCAGAAGCGAAAAAAGAAACGCCATACGAACCGATGTTCTGCGACGGTTTCCCTATCCTTACTTCGAGGGTGAACGGCACATAAGGGACGACCTGATATGGAAACGCATGGCGCGGCATTTCAAATTCAGGTATGTCAATGAGGTCATTCAGATCATGGAGCACCAGGCTGACGGCCTGACGGCCAATATATTTGCGGTGCGCATGCGAAACCCTTGTGGTTTTCGCTACTACTTTTTAGAAGCGATCAACGATTATGCATCGCTGACCGGCACATACCTTAGGTTCAAGTATCACAGCAAATTCGTACGCTATTCACTCCACTGCAAGGTGGGTTTTCGTCAGCAGTACGCCGAGGTCCACTCGAAGTTTTTTTGGCTTCTCAGTGTGCCGAGAGGAATCATCGGGTGGCTTGAAGATAAAATCAGAATGATGTCAAAGTCTTATTAGTCGCCCTTGGAATACGAGCATTCGATCGATGAAAACCATCCTCCGACTTCTATTAAATACAATCAACCGAGTCGACAAGCGGCTTTTGATATTCGTGCTGTTGTTTTTGAACACCTTATCGCTGGCGCTGGGCGAAAACGAAGAGGAGTATTTCGCCTATGCCAAAGCATTTATGGACCATGCCTGGATCCCGGGAGCCAAAAGCGTCATCGACATCCCCGGCACCCGGATCCTCTTCGATACAGTGATCGGCTTCGCCCTTCGCTATGCGACGTTCGAACAGGTCGCCCTGGTCGGCAGATGTCTGATCGCCCTTCTTTTTGCCTTCCCGCTCGCCAGGTTATTCAGCAAGCTGCGGTTCACCAACCTCGAAAGCATTTTTTTGCTGCAGCTCATCTGCGTTCTGTCACACCAGAGTTTTTTCGGCAAGGAGTGGATCTTCCGCTCTTTTGAGACCAAAACCATTTCTTATGTGTTTGTCTTCTACAGTCTGTATTATCTGCTCGACTCGCGTGATCTGCGAAGCGTTCTGTTCGCCGGTTTCGCGGTCTACTTTCACATCCTTGTCGGCGGCTGGTATGCGCTTTTGTTGTTTGTCTTTCTGCTGGTTTCAGGGACTCCGTTAAAAAACCTTCTTCGCTATGCCCTCGTGTTCTCAGCCTTGACGGCGCCTTTCGGCTTGTACCTGGCCGATACCTATCTCGTGGACAATCCCGACATCATCGACGGCGTCAGGATCAGCCAGGTCTATGTCTACCTTCGCAATCCGCACCACCTCGATATCAGCAGCCAAATCGGTCACTGGGGCTCATCCACCCAAATCGGCATCATCCTGTCCCTCCTAGCCGGCTGGCTGTGCGTGCGCCTCTACTACTCCAACCGCGACGTGGTGATCCGCAAACTGGCGCTGCTCAATATCGTAATCTTCGGCCAGCAACTGGTAAGCCTCTTGATAGCGTTGAAAGACACGACCGGTGGCTTTTTAAAATTCTATCCATACCGCACGAGCTCGCTGTCACTTTTTTTGGTCTCGCTTCTGCTCATGGTCCTGGCGAAAGGGTCCTTCCTGCGGCCGCACCCGCGGACCGGAGGGGCATCCCCCGCAGAAGAAGCAGCCGTCGGTCACGCGACGGTCGTTGCAGCAGTGATGATCGTTTGCATCGCGGTGGGACTGGGTGTCAATTTGGTCAAAAACGCGCGCGATTCCCATGGGCTGCTTTTTCCGGCGCCGGAAGAATCGGCCAGAATGTCGCTTTACGGCTGGATCAAAAATCATACCCCGCCGGAGGCGGTTTTCTTGAATCTGAACCAGCGCCTAAGGGATGATCTCGACTTCACGAGAAGGACCGATCGGGACCGGTTCTCTGTTTCCAAATTCGTCCCAACGTCCAACAGGATGATTTATGACTGGTATCGACGCGTGCAGGAAAAAGACCGGATCAAGGGCGACATTGCCGTCATCGAAGAATTGGCGAAAAAGTATCGCATCGACTTTGTCGTCAGCAAGACTCCTTTAGATAACCCCCGCCTGAGGCTCGTTTACAGAAATGACTACTATTTTTTGTATTCTCTCTGACCGAGAAAATCGGTCAGGGTTTCTCGTCAGATACCTGCGTACGATCTCACGCGCCTGCCCGGCAAAAACACTTGACAGTGCAGGGTGACTGTAAGAAGATCGTTGCTACCGGCTTTTTCGGCTATTCATCGATCTTCTGTGGAATAAAAATTTATAAGGCCCGGCGCCATTTTGAGTATCCATGACGAAAATGCGACAAAAATCAGGGGCTCTTATCACCGTTTTCGTGGCGACATCCGGTCACAGCGGTGTGGACCGGTTGATCCGGCACCTCGTGCCGGCCATGGCGCGTCGGGGCTATCCGGTCGACGTTCTCAAAATTCGAGATCACGGTCCTGATATCGAAGACCAATTGCAAGGTGTGCAGTTGATTGATTTGAAAGTTAAGCATGTCTACTCCAGCTTTCCAGCGCTGATCCGGTATCTGAAACACTATCGCCCCGCCGTTATGTTGACCGACAAGGACAGGGTCAATCGTACCGCCATTTTAGCTCGCGCCTGGTCGCACGTTCCCACACGACTGGTCGTCAGCTCGGGTACCACCATATCGATTGATCTTGACAACCGTGGGGCTTTCGAGCGCTGGCTGCAAAAAGGTTCCATGAAATATCTATACCCTTATGCCGAAAATATCGTCGTGACATCTGAAGGTGTGGCCGACGACATGGCCGAATACACCGGACTCGCTCGCAAGCGAATCCAAGTGGTGCCGTGCCCGGTCGTACCGAACGAACTCTTTCGCCTCCAATTGCCGCGACCGGATCATCCTTGGTTTCGAGCCGATGCCCCGCCTGTCATCCTGGGTGTCGGCGAGCTGGGGCCTCGCAAAGACTTCGTGACCCTGGTGCATGCTTTCGCGCGATTGCGGGCGAATCAAAACTGTCGTCTGGTGATTCTCGGCAAAGGCAATCAACGTGATCACCTCCTATCCGTTGCCAACGAACTTGGGGTAGCAAAAGACATCGACCTGCCTGGATTCGAGTCCAATCCTTATCCATTCATGGCACACGCCGCAATGCTGGCCATGAGTTCTCGCTGGGAGGGTCTCGGCTTTGTGCTCATCGAAACTCTGGCCTTGGGCACGCCGGTGGTGTCGACCGACTGTCCCAGCGGGCCACGCGAAATCTTGGATGGCGGCCGATACGGTCGACTGGTGCCGGTAGGTGATGCCGAGAGATTGGCACGCGCCATGGCCGAAACTTTGCTGAATCCGCTTCCCGCCGCCTTTTTGCAGGAAGCGGCGCGGCCATACGAAATAGAACGCAGCACATCGGCCTACCTGACGGCAATGGGCCTCGATCCCCGGACCTCCGACTGATGAAAGTAAACCGACTATGTGCGGGATAACCGGTCTGTATCTTGAAAAAGGATCAATCGACCCGACTAAACTTCACTCGGCGGTACGAACGCTCACCCACCGCGGCCCGGACCATACCGACAGCTACATCGACGGACCGTTCGGAATGGCCCACACGCGGCTATCGATCATCGATTTGAGCGGCGGCGATCAGCCTTTGTTCGCCCGTAACGGTGAATTGGTCCTGATCGCCAACGGGGAAATCTACAATTTTATCGAATTGCGCCAGGAGCTTGAAAAACAGGGGCATCACTTTGCGACCCGTTCCGACTCGGAAGTCATCCTGCATGCCTATGTGCAATACGGGAAGGATTTTCTGCGGGTTCTTCACGGGATGTTTGCGTTTGCCCTCTACGACAAAACCGACCGGCGC
>JAQAZR010000190.1:0-4425 GCA_032127235.1 Deltaproteobacteria bacterium | reverse complement strand
TCCTTATTCTTGCGGCTACTACAGACAGCACGGTGAAATGATGCCGGCCGATGGTCTGGAGCGGTTGAAAGTCTTCGATGCCATTTTGTTGGGTGCGGTTGGCGATCCGAAGGTGCCGGACCATGTTTCTCTTTGGGGCTTGCTGCTGCCGATCCGAAGAGGCTTCGACCAGTATGTCAACCTCCGGCCGGTCCGTCTGCTGCCGGGCATCGAGAGCCCGCTGGCCGGCCGCCGCCCGGAGGAGATCGACTTTGTGGTGGTGCGCGAAAACACCGAGGGCGAGTACTCGGAAATCGGCGGGCGGCTCTTCGCCGGAACTGATCTCGAGGTCGTGATGCAGGAGAGTGTGTTCACCAGGCGCGGTGTAGACCGCATCCTCGAATTTGCCTTCGAACTGGCCCAAAGAAGACCGGACAAACACCTGACATCGGCCACCAAGTCGAACGGCATCATGCACACCATGCCGTTTTGGGATGAACGCTTCGAGATTATCGGCCGAAAGTATCCGGACATCCGGCAGGACAAATTCCACATCGACATCCTCACCGCCCATTTCGTCCTGCATCCGGACTGGTTCGACGTGGTGGTCGGCAGCAACCTTTTCGGCGATATTCTATCCGACTTGGGGCCGGCGGTGGCCGGCGGCGTCGGCATCGCCCCTTCGGCCAATCTCAATGTCGACCGAAGATACCCCTCCATGTTCGAGCCGGTGCACGGTTCGGCGCCCGACATTGCCGGCAAAGGAATGGCTAATCCTATCGCAACGCTCTGGTCGGTGCAGATGATGCTCGACTTTCTGGGCCAGATACAGGCGGCCACGGCCCTGATGCAGGCCATCGAAGCCGTAACGGCCGGGCGTTTCTTAACCCGCGATCTGGGCGGCACAGCCAAAACGGTCGAGGTCACCGATCGGATCCTGGAGAAAATAAGCAAAGAGTCAGGGAGCAGATAACCCAGCCTTGGTCTCATCCCGGAAGAATGTGCCTGAATCCCAATATTCCATCCTTCCAGTATGCCACCATTCCGTCAGGCCCGTTCTGCCCCGATCAAAGACCCAGCTTCGTGAGAAATAACAGCAAGACCTCGCGTCCGGGCCGGTTATTGACAGCAGGCCTATTTATGGACCATTATGAATGGTCACGGACACAGGGTATCCGACCGCACGGTGACCATCGAAAAAGGATTCGTATTTGTCAGCGCCAAGAATGATCGCGTGTCATGAATGTGACCTGCTGCATCGCATCCGGCCGCTCCCGGTCGGCACGCAGGCCCAGTGTACCCGTTGCGGAGCGGTTCTCTACCGCCGCCGGCGCAACAGTCTGGACCGCACGCTGGCACTGAACATAGCCGGGTTGATCCTGTTCGCCCTGGCCAATTCATTTCCGTTTCTGGCAATGACGTTCGAGGGTCAGCATCAGCAGATCGTCCTTCTGACCGGGATCAGAGAGCTGTCCCGTCAAGGCCTGCCGGAAATAGCCGTTCTGGTTCTGCTGACCACGGTCATTTCACCCCTGGTGCAGTTAACGGGCCTGTTCTATGTGCTGCTGCCGCTGAAGCTCGACCGTCTCCCTCCGGCCGTCTGGCGTGTTTTCCGGTGGGCGCGGAGTCTGCAGCCGTGGAGCATGCTGGAAGTTTTCATGCTCGGTATCCTGGTGGCCCTGGTCAAACTCGCCAAGATGGCGGATATTGTTCCGGGAATTTCGCTGTTTTGCTTCCTTGGTCTCATTTATGTCCTGGCGGCCATATCGGCTTCGCTGGATCCGAACAGCGTGTGGGAAAAATGGTGGGACCGCCGATGACACCGACACCGATCACTGCCCGGAGCACCGCCCTGATCAGCTGCCACAGCTGCCACCTCCTCTGTCGACCCCGCGCCCTGGGCGGCAGCCGGCGCATGCAATGCCCGCGTTGCGGCGCGAGTCTGCATCAGCGCAAACCCCGCAGCCTCACCCGCACCTGGGCGCTGCTGATGGCGGCCGCGATCTGCTATGTCCCGGCCAACGTGCTGCCCGCCACGCGGGCGATTTCATTCGGCAAGGTGCAGACGGACACCATCATGAGCGGTGTGATCTATTTCATCAAAAGCGGCATGTGGCCGATCGCGCTGGTGATTTTCGTTGCGAGCATATGCGTGCCGCTGGTGAAGCTGCTCATCCTCTCCTTTCTGCTGATTTCTGTGCACCGCCATTCATCCTGGCGCCCCAAAGAGCGCACCCGTTTTTACCGACTCACGGAGGCGGTCGGTCGCTGGTCGATGGTCGATATTTATGTCATCACGATCTCGGTCGCCCTGGTCAGGCTCGGTGCAGTAGCCAGATTTGAAGCTGGTCCCGGGATCGTGTTCTTTGCTGCGGTGGTGGTGTTCACCATGTTGGCCGCCATGAGTTTCGACCCCCGATTGATATGGGATAACAAGGAGTCTCGCAATGACCGAACAGAAAACAGAACCGCCCCCGACTGATGCGATTCCCGAGGTGGAAGTCCAGTCGCGGATGCGTCAGTTTTCGTTTGTGTGGATCATCCCGCTGGTCGCCGCGCTCATCGGTGTCTGGCTGGTCTACAAAGCCCAGTCGGAAAAAGGCCCGACGATTACCATCACCTTTCAGACAGCCGAGGGATTCGAAGCCGGCAAAACCAAAATCAAGTACAAAGACGTGGATCTGGGACAGATCGAGGAAATCAACCTCAGCCCGGATCTGGGTCACGTGGTCGTCACCGCCAAGCTCATCCGGCAGGCGGAAGACTTGCTTTCCGCAAACACCCGCTTCTGGGTGGTCCGCGCCCGGATCAACGTCAGCGGAGTGACCGGTCTGCAAACACTGTTTTCAGGTGTCTATATCGGCCTCGATCCCGGTAAACCCGGCAAAAAAGCCCGGCACTTCACCGGCTTGGAACAGCCGCCGATCGTCACCACCGATTTGCCGGGCCGATATTTCCTTCTTCTGGCCGAGCGACGGGGCTCGCTCGATATCGGGTCACCAGTTTACTACCGGCAGATCAGGGTGGGACAGGTGGTCGGCTACCAGCTCGCCGAAGACGGACAAGCGGTGAGTATCAAGATTTTCGTCAACACCCCCTACCATAAGTTCGTCCACAAAAACACGCGGTTCTGGAATGCCAGCGGAGTAGACGTTTCGATCGACGCCAAGGGGATAAAGGTCAATACCGAGTCTCTGGTGACCCTGCTGGTCGGTGGCATTGCCTTCGACGTTCCGAGCTACCTCGATTCAGGTGGCCCGGCCGTTGAAGGTCAGGTGTTCAGCCTGTATAACAATTATACCGCCAGCCAGGAAAAAACGTATCCGGTGAAAAGTTATTTCGTGCTCTACTTCGACGGGTCGGTGGGGGGTCTCTCCCCGGGCGCGCCGGTCGAATTCAGGGGTATAGGTGTCGGAAAGGTCGTCGACGTCAAGTTGGAGTTCGAACCGGAGAAACGGGATTTCCGCATACCGGTCCTGATCGAAATAGAACCCGAACGGTTCATCAGTGCGGCCGAAATGCCGCAGGCGGAAGCAGCGCGGCGTAAGATCCTGGATTATCTCGTGGAGAAGGGGCTGCGGGGTCAGCTCAAGATCGGCAATCTGATCACCGGTCAGCAGGTGGTGTCGCTGAATATCTTTCCCAATGCTCCGCGGCGCAAAATCGTCTGGAAAAGTCCTTATCCGGAGCTGCCCACCGTGCCGGCGCCCATCGAAGAGATCGGCACCCGCGTCAGCCAGATCCTCACCAAAATCGACAACCTGCCCATCGAGCAGATCGGCAAGGACCTGAGCGATACCCTGCGGAGCACCAAACGACTGGCCGGCACACCTGAGTTACAGGAAGCCGCCCGAAACCTGGATGCAATCCTGAGGGAAATGCGGCTCTTCGTCAGTGAACTGAGAACCGGTGTCACCCCTGAAATCGCCGCCACCCTGACGCAGGCGCAAAAGGCGATTGCGCAGGTCGAGAATGCTCTGGGCTCCGAGACACCGCTCCAGGTCAACCTGAACAACGCCCTGCAGGAACTGACAGCCGCAGCGCGTTCGCTGCGCGCTTTGACCGATTACCTCGAACGCCACCCGGAATCGCTGATTTACGGAAAAAAGATACCGAAGTAAAATCAAGCAGACGTTATTTTTCGCTCTGGAGGATGAAGGCCGTCGCTTTCTCGAAGGCCCGGTTTTTCTGCGCACCTAAAATGGTACCGATCGCCGTCTCCACTGCGGCCTGCAGGTCCAAGCGGGCGGTATTGATGATGAGATCGTAGGACTCGACGTCGGCAATGTCTTTGTGAAAGGTGTTCTTGATAAATGTCTTTCGCCTGGTTTCCCTGTTCTTGATCCGCTTTTTGGCCTCCGCAAGGGAGACACCGAAATGGAAGGCCACATTTTTCACCCGGACCTCCTCGGGAGCGATGACGCGGATGGCGAACCGTTTCTCAGG
>JAQAZR010000189.1:0-14786 GCA_032127235.1 Deltaproteobacteria bacterium | reverse complement strand
GTACATGCTGCTCGCGCTCGATCTGGCGCAAAAGGGAACGGGGTTCACCTCTCCCAACCCAATGGTCGGTGCGGTTGTCGTAAAGAACAACCGAATCGTCGGAAAAGGCTATCACGCGGCAGCCGGCCAACCCCATGCCGAAGTCAACGCCATCGAAGACGCGGGCCTGGAAGCGCGGGAAGGAACACTTTACGTTACGCTCGAACCCTGCAATCACACCGGTCGAACCCCACCGTGCACAGAAAAGATTCTGGCGACCGGTATCCGGCGGGTCGTGGTGGCCATGCGGGACCCGAACCCGGATGTTAAAGGCGGCGGCCTCGCGTTTTTGGCGGGGAAAGGGATAGCCGTCACCAGCGGCGTTTGCGAGGATCGCGCGGTACGTTTAAACGAGGTCTTCATCAAGTATGCGCTCACCCGGCGGCCGTTTGTCACCGTCAAGTGCGCCGCGACGCTGGACGGTCGTATTGCCACCAGAACCGGCGATGCCAGGTGGGTTTCAGGGGAAGCGTCGCGTGAACACGTTCACCGCCTGCGCCACGCCTCGGATGCCATTATGGTGGGGGTGAATACAGTCAGAAGTGACGATCCCAGCCTGACAACCCGCATCAACGGGTTTCACGGCAAGGACCCGCAGCGGTACGTCCTGGACACGCATTTGTCGATCTCAGAAAATGCCCGTGTGCTGCAAGGAGACGCCGCCACCGGTACCACCGTCGTGACCGGACCCGTTGTTCCGGAAGAAAAAAAAAGACGGTTCGAAGAAAAAGGCGTGCGCATTCTATCCGTCCCGCTTAAAGAGGGCCGGATCGACCTTGACCGACTGATGGCTGCCATCGGTGCGGCAGAGGTGACCAGCCTGCTGGTGGAAGGCGGCGGCCGCGTTATCGCCTCGGCTTTCAGGGACGGCATCGTCGATAAGGTGATTTTCTTTTTTGCGCCGAAAATTCTGGGCGGCGACGATGGTGTACCGATCTGCCGTGGACCGGGACCGGAGCTGATGAAAGACTGCCTGCCGATAAAAAAAATGCAGGTGCACCGTGTCGGCGAGGACGTGATGATCGAGGGGTATGTTTGAATGTTCACCGGCATTATAGAAGGGATGGGGAGCATCGCTGCCATTCGCTCTGTCGGTCAGGCCCGGCGTCTGGCGATCACGGCGGATTATGGGCTGGAGGGAACCCGGGTCGGTGACAGCATCGCCGTCAGCGGCGCCTGTCTGACGGCCGTAATGATATCCGGCAAACGCTTCGAGGCCGATGTGTCCCCCGAGACGATCGACCGCACGACCTTCGCTACGGCGCGGGCCGGTGAGCGGGTCAATCTCGAACGGGCCTTGCGTTTTTCCGATCGCCTCGACGGCCACCTAGTTTCGGGTCACGTCGACGGGATCGGGATCATAAAGGCTATCGGCACAAAAGCAAACGCCACCATCCTCACCATCGGCGTCGACGCGTCACTTTCCCGGTACATGATCGAGAAAGGATCGGTGGCAGTGGACGGCATCAGCTTGACCATCAACCGGTGCACCGCGGACCTATTCGAGGTCAGCATTATTCCGCACACATGGCTGGCAACGACCCTGCGCCTTAAAAAAGTCGGTGCCGCAGTCAACATCGAAACCGATATGATCGGCAAATATGTCGAGCGGTTTTTCTCTGGAAGCAGAACCGAAAAGACCGCACCTGCAAAGCGGTCCGAGACCGTTGACCATGATGTTATTTCCAAAAAAGGATACCTGTAACAAACTATTGGAGTTCTCTGTGGCCTGCGCAAACCTGCCGGGCCCGGATCGCTTCTTCTGCTTTACCGTCAGGCTCAAAAGGAGTGAGCGTCAAGATGCCAATTCTTGAAATCGAAAAAGCCATCGAAGAAATAAAGACCGGTCGGATGATTATTCTGGTGGATGACGAAGACCGTGAAAACGAAGGCGACCTGTGCATGGCGGCCGAGAAGGTGACGCCCGATGCCATCAATTTTATGGCAAAATACGGGCGTGGCCTGGTTTGTCTGGCCATGTCGAACGCGATGATTGACAAGCTCGATCTGCCGATGATGGTCGACAACAACACCTCGGCCTTTCAGACCGGGTTCACCGTATCGATAGAGGCCCGCTGCGGCGTGACGACCGGCATATCGGCCGCCGATCGTGCCAGAACTATTCACACCGCGGTAGCGGACAACGCCAAGCCGAGCGACCTCGTCCGTCCCGGTCATATTTTCCCGTTGCGCGCCCGTGAGGGCGGCGTGATGGTCCGTGTCGGTCAGACCGAAGGCTCGGTCGACCTGGCGCGTATGGCCGGGTTGAAACCGGCCGGTGTCATCTGTGAAATCATGGATGAAGACGGAACCATGGCGCGCATGCCGGCCCTGGAAAAATTCAGCCAGGAACACGGCATCGGCATTTGCACCATTGCCGATCTGGTCGAATACCGTATGAAAAATGAAGCCTTCGTTCATCGCGCGGCCGAATCCGTCATCCCCACCCAACACGGCGGCGAATTCAGGATGATCGCGTTCGAAAACGACGTCGATCAATTGCTGCACGTTGCACTGGTCAAGGGCCAGATCGAGCCTGAAAAACCAGTTATGGTCAGGGTCCACTCGGAGTGCATGACCGGTGATATTTTTGGCTCGCTGCGCTGCGACTGCGGCGACCAGCTTCATAAGGCCATGTCCATGATCGAAAAGGAAGGTGTTGGCGTCATTCTCTATCTGCGCCAGGAAGGCCGGGGGATCGGACTGGTCAACAAATTGAAGGCCTACGAATTGCAGCGCAAGCAGGGACTCGACACCGTCGAAGCCAACCGCAGGCTCGGTTTCAAGGCCGATATGCGCGATTACGGCTTGGGAGCCCAGATGCTCGTCAACCTGGGGGTCCGGAAGATGCGCCTTTTGACCAACAATCCCAAAAAAATGATCGGGCTGGAAGGCTATGGACTGACAATCGTGGAGCAGATTCCTATAGAGGTCCAACCGAACGAATACAACCGCTGCTATCTCGAGTGCAAGAAACTGAAGATGGGCCATTTGCTGCATATTGACGATGACAGCGTCATCAGCCCGATATCGCATCAATGATTCGCCAACCTACTCAAATTAACCGGGAGGAGTCGAAATGGTGAAAATCCTGGAAGGACAGCTCATCGCCAAAGGCAAACGCTTTGGGATCGTGGTCAGCCGTTTCAATGATTTTATTACCGAAAAATTGCTGAGTGGAGCACTGGATGCGCTGACACGCACCGGTGCGAAGGAAAACGATATTCAAATAATAAAAGTACCGGGAGCCTTCGAAATACCGCTGGCGGCTAAAAAAGCAGCCCAGACGGACCGCTACGATGCCGTGATCTGTCTCGGAGCGGTGATTCGAGGTGCCACGCCGCATTTTGACTATGTCTGCGCTGAGGTCAGCAAAGGCGTGGCCCAGGTCGGCCTGGACTTTGGACTGCCGGTCATCTTCGGTGTACTGACAACCGACACGGTCGAACAGGCGATCGATAGGGCCGGCACCAAGTCCGGCAACAAAGGCTGGCAAGCCGCCATGTCGGCGGTGGAAATGGCCAATTTGATGGAGACCGTCACACAGGCCTGAACATGGGAATTCGCCGCAAAGCCCGCGAACTTGCGCTTCAAGCTCTATTTTGCATGGACATGACCAGCGATACGTCCGAAGAGATGCTGCAGCGGTTCTGCGATCACTACGATCCACCGGCCAGGGCCCGTCCGTTCTTCCTGGAACTGATCCGGGGTGTCATTGGATCCAGGGCCTTGATCGACCAGTTGATCGAACGCTTCTCGCGCAACTGGCGCCTCAGCCGCATGTCGTGCGTCGATCGGAACATCATGCGCATTGCCGTTTATGAGATGCTTTTTTGCGGTGACATTCCGGCTAAAGTGTCCATCAACGAAGCCATCGACATCGGCAAAAAATACGGTACCGAAGAATCTGGCGCCTTCATCAACGGAATTCTGGACAGCGTCCGAATCGACAGCGAAGCTCTGTCCCTTCAGAAAATCCCCGACAGTCACCCGCAACCGGCTGATTGAGGGAAATTGCACGAAAAATAATTTACCCGCTCGAGCCAGTGAACATAGACATCTTTTTCAGCGGGACGGCCGCAACTCCGTTCGAGCGCAGGAAGGCGAGCCCGGTTGTCCCGGTTAAGGAGGATCCTTTGATTATCGAATCGTTGACAGTCGGACCAATTCAGGCCAATTGCTACATCTTGGGCTGTGAAGAAACGCAGGAAGCCGTCGTGATCGATCCGGGTGGTGAGGCCGATCGGATTTTGATGACCCTGGCCCGCTCCAACTTGAAGCTCCGCTACATCATCAACACCCATGGCCATTTCGACCATGTCGGTGCCAACAAACGCCTCAAGGATGTCACCGGCGCCCCGATTCTCATTCACCGCCTCGATGCACCGATGCTGGACCAGCTTTCTGCCAGCGCCGCCTCCTGGGGGCTGTCGGCGGAGGATTCACCCGCTCCGGACCGGATGCTGGAAGAAGGCGACACGATCACCTTCGGCACCATTACCCTGAAGGTGCTTCACACGCCCGGCCACACTCAGGGGGGCATATCGCTTTTCACCGATGGTTGCGTTTTCGTCGGTGACACCCTTTTTGCCGGTTCGGTCGGACGCACCGATTTTCCGGGCGGCAATGCCGCAACATTGAAACAAAATATTCAAGCCAAGCTGTTTTCACTCGCCGACGACGTGATCGTTTATCCGGGCCACATGGAACCGACCACAGTCGGTAAAGAACGCCGCACCAACCCATTTGTGGGCGAAAACGGGATGCTATAAGGCCGTTGGGCCGGTTAGCCCGTTAGCCGGTGTAATAATAATGTCCGAAAATTTTTAGAGACGATCCTTATTTATCAAAAACCAATATCAGTCACAAAGCAAGACACTGATCGAACCACCATTTAATGCAACAACGGGCTCAACGGGCCTAACCGGCTAACGGGCCAACCACCTTTCAAAAGGCGCCGAGTTGGCACGGCTTAATTTTGATACCCAAGGCTTCGCAGGCGCTGCTAACCGTCATCTTCGGCACCCCGAATTGCGCGGCGATGCGCCAGGCCGTTTTGCATGGCAGCCGATCGTCGACCAGCCCGTCTCGAATGGCGTCACCGAGCGCCGGCTCCTGCGGCATGCGCGAATCGACGATCTTTTTCTGCGGCTTGTATCCGAACAGTCCCAGCTGACACTTAACGAGACTAATGTGCAGCAGGTCGGCCGTCCGGCCGACTTCGGCCGGCGTGCAACCCAGTTTTCCGGCTATGTCAAAGGCAACGGCACACGCCAGCGCATCTTTTCGGAGGCGCACTTGGATTTCCTGGGTGATAGCCGGATCGGGCTGATTTTCATTTTTGTACTTGTCAGATAAACTCATTCAACCTCCGCTTTTTTTATGATCTGCTCTCGAGTATGACGCCGTAATGGATCCCTTATATAGTCCATTTCAAGGCATGGTTCAATTTCAAAACAAGAGAACATACCACGTCCCTGATCGCACACCTGTTAATCTTTCACATCTTGAGGTCCCTGCCCAGGGGGAAGGGGGGTGAACCGGGCCTGCACTCGGAGGTATCTATTTTCCTTGAACTCGTCTATCGGGTTTGTTAGGTTGTTTGGGTCTATAAACGGCCTATTGCCCCACTTTCCGCGCCAATCACGTAAAGGGCGCGACCAAAGGCATGTCAGGTCTGCGGGATCGCATGTTGAGCACACTTAAGCATGTTCCCTCGCTATTTTTTTTGATTTCCTTGATCTTTCGAAATATTGTCCGTTTCTGTATCGGAAATCAAAAAATACCTTTTCATAATCCGGATAGGGTCAACGGGTGATCTGTTTTGAGAATGTGAAGGATAGATCCGCTGCCCATGCTTCAGCGGCCGGCTGTCAATCCGAGACACTCGAACTGCGATAGGTGATCATGAGCTTTACGATCAAGCGAAAGAAAACCCGCCGGATAACCGTCGGCGGCGTGCCAATTGGCGGTAATGCACCGATTGCCGTCCAATCCATGACCAGCACGTTGACTCCGGACATAGCGGCAACAGTCGCCCAGATCAAAAGGCTCGAAGCCGCCGGTTGTGAAATCGTACGGGCGGCGGTGCCGGACGAAAACGCCGCCGCCGCCATCTCCCGCATCAAATCTCAGATCACGATCCCGCTGATTGCCGATGTTCACTTCGATCACCGTTTGGCAATCGCAGCGATTCGGGCGGGTGCCGACGGTCTGCGGATCAACCCCGGCAACATCGGCGGTCGTAAAAAAGTCAAAGCAGTGGTGGACTGCGCCGAGGAATACGGCGTACCGATCCGGATCGGCGTCAATGCCGGTTCTCTCGAAAAAGATCTCCTGAAGAAATACAAGGGGGTGACCGCCGAGGGGATGGTTGAAAGCGCCTTGCGCCACATCGAGAATATTGCGGCACTCGGTTTCGAGCGGATGAAAATTTCCATAAAAGCCTCTGACGTTCACCGGACGGTGGAGGCCTATCGTCTGCTGTCCGAGCAGACCGATTTCCCCCTGCATGTCGGCGTGACCGAGGCCGGTGGGCTCTACTCGGGGATTGTCAAATCGACACTCGGAATCGGGATGCTGCTGGCCGAAGGGATCGGCGACACCATTCGCGTTTCCCTGACCCGCGATCCGATCGAAGAGGTGCGCGTCGGCTACGAGATCTTGAAAGGGTTGGACATTCGCCGCCATGGTCCTGATATCGTTTCCTGCCCGACTTGCGGCCGATGTAATATCGACCTCTTCGGCATCACCGAAAAAGTCGAAAAAGCGCTTCTACTCAAATCGGTCCCGGTAAAACTGGCCATCATGGGCTGTGTGGTCAACGGTCCCGGCGAAGCCCGTGAAGCCGACATCGGCATCGCCGGGGGCAACGGAGTGGGAATTCTTTTCAAGAAAGGGAAAATCGTCAAAAAGTTCCCCGAAGAAAAACTGGCTGAGATCCTGCTGGCCGAAGTGGAAAAATACGAAAACGAATGGAAGTCGAGAACTTGATGACATCATGGGCATGAAACACAGGATCGGGGACGATATAAATTGATCAAAATTGCGAAGGATTTTGGTTTGTATTCAAGCCGCGTTTAAGCTCGCATACTTTTCGTATGTGGGTTTTAACGCAACGCAGAAGACGGGCCAAAAGACGAGTCATTTTGTTCAAGTTATAGAGTTCGCGATCCTCATAGTCACGCGAGGATAAGAATGGGTAAACAGCAACAACCGAAAACGGCCATCAGTCCCACTCGGGAAGAGGATTATTCCGAGTGGTATCAACAAGTCGTAAAAGCTTCCGACCTTGCGGAAAAATCACCCGTACGCGGGTGCATGGTGATCAAACCTTGGGGTTACAGCCTCTGGGAAAACATTGTGAGCGAACTGAACGCGATGTTCAAGGCCACCGGGGTGAAAAATGCCTACTTTCCGCTTTTTATCCCGCTGAGTTTTCTCGAGAAGGAAGCCGAACACATCGAGGGGTTCGCCAAGGAATGTGCCGTAGTCACACACCACCGTCTCGAAAAAGGGCCGGAAGGGGGCCTCGTGCCGGCCGGCCCCCTTACGGAACCCCTTGTCGTAAGACCGACATCGGAAACGATCATCGGTGACTCCTTTTCGAAGTGGATCAACAGCTACCGGGACCTACCCATTCTCATCAATCAGTGGGCCAATGTCGTCCGCTGGGAAATGCGGACCCGGGTATTTTTAAGAACCAGTGAATTCTTGTGGCAGGAGGGGCACACCGCGCACGCTACCGAGGAAGAAGCGCTCGCAAGGACCCTTATGATGCTTGACGTCTACGCCGAACTCGCCGAAAAGCACCTTGCCATTCCGGTCATCAAGGGCCGTAAAACGGCGGGGGAAAGATTTCCAGGTGCGGTGGACACACTGTGCGTCGAAGCGATGATGCAGGATCGTCGCGCTTTGCAAGCCGGTACGTCTCACTTTCTCGGTCAAAATTTTGCCCGGGCTTCGGGCATCCGGTATCAAGATGCCAACGAACAGGAGCAGTTCGCATGGACCACTTCCTGGGGAGCGTCAACACGACTGATCGGCGGTCTGATCATGACCCACGGCGACGACAACGGCATCCTCTTGCCGCCTCGGGTCGCGCCGGCACATGTCGTTTTGCTGCCCATCGTACGGAATGCAGAGGAGAATGCCCTGGTGATGCCGTATGTCGACAGTCTGGCCGAGGCACTGAGAGAGAAGCACTACGGTCGGCGGTCGATCGAGGTGGAAATCGACGCGCGTGATATCGGCGGTGCCAGAGGATGGGAATGGATCAAGAAAGGTATTCCGCTGCGGGTCGAAATCGGCCCTCGGGACATCGCCGCAGAATCTGTTTTCCTCGGTCGCCGGGATCGGGATCACCGAGAAAAAGTCTCCGTCAAACGCGACCGGTTTGTCGCCGAAATCACCGATATCCTCGACAGCATTCAACACGCGTTATTCGATCGCGCGCTGGCTTTCCAAAAGACCTATACGACAGTGATCGATGAAAAAAAGTCCTTTTATGATTATTTTACGCCTTCAGACAAAGAAAAACCCGAAATTCACGGCGGGTTTGCACTCTCGCACTGGTGCGGTGACGCAACGTGCGAAACAGCCATTAAGGAGGATCTCGGCGTGACCATCCGCTGCATCCCCCTCCCAGGCGCACTGCACGATGACACGGGTCCGGGTGGATGCATCGCTTGCGGTAAGCCTTCACCGCAAAGGGTCGTCTTCGCCAAATCCTATTGAAATCGCTAAACGTTGCGGGTTCAGGGTCGCGGTGTTCAATCGAAAAAAGATCGGGAACACTTTTTTGTGACAAGCAACCCATCGGACACAATTTTATGCATCGCCTATGATCCGAATTACCGACATCCTCGACAAGGTTGCCGAATACTCCCCCGAGGCCGACCTCAGCCTGATCGAACGGGCCTATATTTACTCCGCGCGGGTCCACGAAGGCCAGGTGCGCCTCTCAGGTGAACCCTACCTGTCCCATCCGCTGGAGGTCTCCGGCATCCTCGCGGACATGAACCTCGATGAAATCAGCGTCACCGCCGGTCTTCTGCACGATGTTCTCGAAGATACGGCGGCCACACCGGAAGAAATCGAGAAAATTTTCGGCCCCGAAGTTCTTCACATCGTCTCCGGCGTCACCAAGCTGAGCAAACTGCGCCTGAGCAGCTCCGAAGCCCGACAGGCCGAGAGCATCCGCAAAATGCTGTTGGCCATGGCCGACGACATCCGTGTCATACTGATCAAGCTTGCGGATCGTCTGCACAACATGCGGACCCTCCAGTATCACAGCAGCGAAAAGAAAAAAATCAACATCGCCCGGGAAACCATGGATATCTACGCGCCGATATCCGCCCGGCTGGGCATCTACTGGATCAAGAAGGAGCTCGAAGACGCCTCTTTCAAGTACATGCTGCCCGATGAGTACGAACGGATCAGCAATTTGGTCGCCAAGGATCAGGCGGAGCGCGAAAAATATGTTGAAACCGTAAAGAAATACATTCTGAAAAAGATGGGGGAGGCCAACCTGACGTGCGAGGTGCTGGGTCGAAACAAAAATTACTACAGCATCTACCACAAAATGATGAGTCAGAATTTGGCCTTCGAAGACGTCTATGACATCATCGCCTTCAGGATCATCCTCGACACCATCCCCCATTGTTACGAAACTCTCGGTTTGATTCATTCTCTCTGGAAACCGATCGACATCAAATTCAAGGACTATATCAGCCGCCCTAAGCCCAACATGTACCAGTCGCTTCACACGACGGTTTTCGGTCCCTACGGCGAACGGATGGAGGTCCAAATCCGCACCTGGGAAATGGACCGGGTGGCGAAATCGGGCATCGCCGCCCACTGGGGCTATAAGGAAGGCAAGCAGGTCGACGAACGGGTGAGTCGAATGTACACCTGGATTCAGGAATTGGTCGAAAACCAGGAAAATTTCAGGGATCCGGGCGAATTCATGGAAAACGTGCGCATCGACCTTTTCCCGGACGAGGTTTATGTGTTCACTCCCCGCGGGGAAATAAAAACGCTTCCCAAGGGGGCAACGCCAGTCGATTTCGCCTATATGATCCACTCGGAGGTTGGCGACCAGTGCGTCGGAGCGAAGGTCAACGACCGCATGGTCCCGCTCCAGTACGAACTGCAAACCGGCGATGTCATTGAGATCGTAACCCAAAAGAACCACCAGCCGAGCAAAGACTGGTTGAAGTATGTCAAGACGGTCAAGGCCCGTTCAAAAATCCGTCAATGGATCAAAACCCAGGAAAAAGACCGCAGCATCTCACTCGGAAGGGAAATGTGCGAAAAGGCATTCCGCAAGGAACGGCTCAATTTTTCGGCACTGATCAAAACCGATGAAATGAATCGGGTGGTGGAGCACTTCGGACTCAAAGCGGTCGAAGACTTGATCGCCAGCGTGGGCTACGGCAAGATCACACCGCTGCAGGTGGTAAGGCGCTTTACAGCAAAAGCCGAAAGCGAAGAAAAGCGGGAGTCAGTCTTTAACAAGCTCATCGGGCGGGTGCGCAAGAAAAAGCCCAAAGGCGGGGTGGTGGTCAAGGGAGTGGATGATATTCTGATTCGATTCGGCAAGTGCTGCCAACCGGTGCCGGGAGATTCGATCACCGGCTACATCACCCGCGGCTACGGCGTGACCGTTCACCGCGCGGGCTGCGTCAATGCCCTGAAAATGACTCCCGACCGACAAATCGAAGTGGAGTGGAACATTGAAAAGTCAGATACGTATCCGGTAAAAATTTACATCCGTTCCCACGACCGTGTCGGGCTGCTGGCCGACGTCGTCAGCAACATCAGCAAGAATGAAGCCAACATACTGAACGCCAAAACTGAAACTCAGGAAAACAAGATCGTCAACAGCGTGTTCACCATCGATGTGGAAGATACGGAGCACCTGAACCGGATAATGTCGTCGCTTAAAAAGGTCAAACAGGTGCTGGAGGTTAAACGCATCAGCTGATCTATAGGCTTTAAGATAAAGGTTTTGGCTGTGTTATCGGTCGTTGGCGTATTACAATACAGCCACCTCCCTCTGGCCTTGCCAAAATTTTTATCTTAAAGCCTATAACACCTGCACCACCTCGGCCTGGCGCTGGGCCGGGTTGCTGACCGTCAAAAGACGGTTGTAAGAGTTCAGGGCGCTTTGACGATGCATCCGGATTTGATGCAACTGGTACAGACCGTCATCTTTTTAACCCTGCCGTTTACGTTAGCCCTGACTTGCTGCAGGTTCGGGTTGAACCGTCTTTTATTCACGTTGTGCGCGTGACTCACATTATTGCCCACCATCGGTTTTTTACCACATATTTCACATGCTTTCGACATAATCGCCTCTCTTGAAATGTGATTCGGCGCTCTTTCAGCTCGGGCCGTGAGTGAGCGAAACCGAAAAATTGATACCTGAAAATAAAAAGTGGATTTTTACAGTAAAGGTCGGGATCTGTAAAGTCTTTTTTAATTGCCTTGAACTTGCTTTGCAAGTGAGGACTCGCACTTGGTGATGTACTGCAGGGCAACGCGATGAACACCGACATCCGGATAATTGGTGACGAGCGACTTGAAGCGCTGCAGGGCGGCATCGTAATGCTTGCTTTTGTAATAGAACATTGCGATGTAAAACTCGTTACCGGCGAGGTTTTTCAAGCATTTGTCGATGTGATCGGTCGCCTTTTCGGCATAGAGCGATTGGGGGAATTGTTTCTGAAGTTGCCTGAAATTATCCAAGGCCTTGCGGGTAACACTCTGGTCGCGGTCGATCGTATCCATCTGGTCGAAATAGCAGCGGCCGATTTGGTAAAGAACGTAGGGAACTGCCTCGTTGTTGGGGTGAAGGTCGGCAAACTCCTGATACGCAAAGATAGCATCTTCATATTCTTCGAGGTGATAGTGCGCATCGGCGATCTTCAACTCCGCCAGAGTGACGTACTTACTGAACGGATACCAGTCCTTGATCTTCTGAAAATACTCGAGGGCCTGTTTGTAATTCCCGCTGTTAAATTCATCCATGCCCTCTTGAACCAGTACCTCCACTGGTTCTACATCTTTTTCTTTGAAAAAAAAATCGTGGGCGGAATTGTAGAGCGAACATCCAGCAAGCAGGAACAAGAAAAAAATGCAGAGTGCGACGGCTGCTTTCATTGAATTGATTCTAATCACTTTCAGTTACCGGGGGTATGGTTCGCCGACCGATATCGACAGCATAGACAACATCCGTCAGCTCCGCATCCCAAGTAACTCCGGTTGACAATTGATCAGAGGTTGACGCCGCCCCAAACCTTGAGCTAACAATTATGGGGCCGGCCGATTTACGTTTCGGTAAACTACCGCAGTGTCCGAACGGCTAAAGGACCTTTTTGATCACATCTTCGAGTTTTGACTTGGCAACCATGCCGGTTATCTGGTCGACCACGTCACCGCCCTTGAAGAGAATAAGGGTCGGAATGGCCTTGATACCATATTTTCCCGGAGTGATGGGGCTGTTGTCGACATTGCATTTCATGAATTTTATCTGGTCCCCGAAACTCTTGGAAAGCTCTTCGACTACGGGCGCGATCGCTTTGCAAGGGCCGCACCACGGCGCCCAGAAATCCACCAGCACCGGCATATCCGACTGCAATACCTCACTTTCGAAATTTCCGTCTTCTATCTCCTTCATACCTTCAGCCATGATGTATAATCCTTTCTGAAATAAATTTTCACAATTATAGTGATGGCCGCTATGGTTGTCAACTTTTACAAAATAAGTCAATATGGTAACAATTTGAAATGGATCTGGTTTCGTTGTACATAGTTTGATGCATATCCATGGCTTCATCAAAAACCGGGATTCAGGCTCCTTGAATCAGAGGCGTTTTTCCGGCGTTTCAAAGGAAACCACCCCTCTTAACGGATAGGAGATCGCCGATGGCGGACGTCATCAAAATTGGTGCATTGATTTCAGGCACCGGCACAAATCTGCGGGCAATCATAGACGCCTGCAACGTGGGAAAACTGGCCGGGGAGGTGGTCTTCATCGGTTCGGACAACCCGCAGGCGGCCGGTCTCGAACTGGGCCGCCGGCATGGTATCCCCACTTTCGTGATCGACTATCGGGCCATCATTCGGTCCTCCCGCGATTCCCTGTCCGGCAGCGCTCTGCCTCTCGACATCAACCTGAACGAATTGTTGGAAAAACAAAACCTTATTCCGACGCCTGTTGATCCGCAAAAGGTGACCGCGTTTCTGAAATCGCGAGTGACGGCCGAATCCCGACTGTTAAAGGCCATGGCCCCCTATGATGTCGATTTGCTCGTACTGGCCGGATACATGCGGACCCTTACGCCCTATTTCATCGATCGGGTCAACACCGATGCGGAACATCCCCGAATTATGAACATTCATCCCGCCCTGCTGCCGGCCTTCCCGGGAACCGATGGTTACGGAGATGCCTTTCGCTTTGGCTGCAAGGTCGCCGGCTGCACGGTCCATTTTGTCGATTATGGTGAAGACACGGGACCGATCATCGGGCAGAAAGCCTTTCCGGTCGAAAAAAACGACACTCTGGATATGGTCCGTGAAAAAGGATTGAAATTGGAATGGGCCCTCTATCCGGAGTGCATCGACCTGTTTGCACAGGGCCGGTTGAAAATTGTGGAGATGACCTACGATCGGCCTGGTGGACGCCAGAAGATGAAGAGAGTGGTGGTAAAAATTCTGCCGGCAAGAGCAGGGGCAGATGCTGATTAATGAGGCCGGCTTCCTTCTTTGTGCAGCCATTTCACATACTGCTCAATTCCTTTCTCTAAAGAGAGCGGTCTGTAGGGGCAGCCGGTCGCCAAAAGCTTGCTCATATCCGCTTCGGTGACGTACTGGTAGCTGTCTTTTATCGATTCCGGCATGTCGAAGTATTCGATTCTCTCCGGCAGATTCAATGCGCTGAAGATCGCACCTGCGAGATCATTGAAACTTCTGCTCCGCCCTGTACCGGCATTGTAAAGACCGTTGGGCGGAGATGCGTCGAGGAAATAAACGATCAGATCGACGATGTCCTGAACGTAGATAAAATCTCTTCTCTGTTCGCCGTCAGCGCAATCCTCCCGGTACGATTTGAAGAGTCGGATCTTACCGCTCTGCAGCGCCTGCGGGATGGCGAAACGGGCCACGCTGGCCATGCGTCCCTTATGACTTTCGCAGGGGCCATAAACGTTGAAGAATTTTATACCATACCAGCGCGAAGGCGTTTCCTGCTGTTTCAGCGCCCATAAATCAAAGAGATGCTTTGAATAGCCGTAGGGATTGATCGGCTTGTAGATAGCGGTCTTTTCGTGGTCATCGAAAAATCCATCCCTGCCGTCGCCGTATGTGGCGGCACTGCTCGCATAAATGAGGGGAATTTGCCTTTCTGTGCAAAAATGCCACAAATCCCGGGAATAGGAAACGTTGTTTTCGAAAAGATAATCGAAATCGCTTTCCATCGTATCCGTGCAGGCACCCAGATGGACAACCGCTTCGACTGTTCTGCCGTCGTTGTGGTCCAGCCACGACCACAGACGGGTTTTGTGCACGTATTGCCTGAAAGATTTACCGACCAGGTTTTTCCATTTAGCGGTGCTGGCGACATTGTCCACGAGTAAAATGTCGTCACCATAACTGCGATTCAATGCCAACAACGTGTTGCTGCCGATAAAACCCGCCCCTCCCGTGAGTATGACCATTTGCTGTTCCTCGATAGTCGTTTAATA
>JAQAZR010000188.1:0-5143 GCA_032127235.1 Deltaproteobacteria bacterium | reverse complement strand
TAGACCGGACCCGATGCCGATACCGCTTTAAAGGCACAACCTTGGGAACAAACCCGACCCCCTTATTTGAAGACGGGCCTGGTCCGGGCTTAGAACCCGTTGGCGGCGAGTTTCAGCCGTCATTCGAAACCGGTTATACGGGCGGAAGCGTCCACCTTATTCGGTTGTGTCCGTTGAGCCCGTTAAGCCTGTTGAGCCGGTTATGTTAGGATAGAGATGTGATCCAAATTCTATTTTCGTGTTAAATGCTAATGGATCAACCCGCCGAAATACATCCCGACGGGGGGCGATCCGACAAATTAGACGACCTTGTTGAGCGGATACTCTATGATGCCTTCGGCGCCGGCTTTCAGGAGTTGTGGGATGAGGTCCCTCACCACGCCGGAATCGACGACGATTTCGACCGAAAACCAGTTCGAATTGTACAGATGCGCCACCGTGGGGGCGTTCAGGCTCGGCAGGAGGGCCACCACCGTTTCGATCTGCTTCTCGGGTACGTTCATCTTAAGGCCCACCAGTTTTTCCCCGAGCAGGGCGCCTTTCAACAGCAGAGCGATCTGTTCGACCTTGGTTCGCTTTTCGGCATCCTTCCAGGCGTCGTGATTGACGATCAACTGGGTATTGGTCTGCATGAGTTCATGGATGATGCGAAGCCCGTGGGCCTTGATGGTACTGCCGGTTTCGGTCACCTCTACAATCGCATCGGCGAGCCCGGAAACGACCTTGGCTTCGGTGGCCCCCCAGGAGAACTCGACCGTCACGTTGATGTTGCGCTCGGCAAAGAAGCGCTCTGTGAATTTGAGCAATTCGGTCGCGATCTTGCATCCCTCAAGTTCCTCGATTTTTTCGATCCCCGAGTCATAGGGCACCGCCAGCACCCAGCGGGCCGGCCGGGCACTGACTTTGGAGTAGATCAGGTCTTCCACCACCCGGACATCGGAGCCGTTTTCCGCGATCCAGTCTTTGCCTGTCAAGCCGGCATCGAGAGTGCCGTTTTCCACATAGCGCGACATTTCCTGGGCCCTACAGATGGCGCATTCGATCGAATCGTCGTTAATCTCGGGAAAGTAGCTTCGGCCGTTTACATTTATTTTCCAGCCCGATCTTTTAAAAAGCGCTATCGTCGCATTCTGGAGACTCCCTTTGGGAATCCCCAGCTTCAACCGCTTCTTCATTTCTTGTAGACCTCCTCGGGATCAAAAACAGGCGTGCCGACAATCTCGGTCGCGCCCCTGTCGTCGACGACTTTTAGGTGAAAACAGCTCCTGTGACCGGTGTGGCAGGCGGCACCACCGACTTGTTCTACTTTGAGCAGTACCGTGTCGGCATCGCAATCAATGCGAATCTCCTTTACCAGTTGCAGATGACCGGATGTCCCTCCTTTGACCCAAAGCTTACGGCGGCTGCGACTGTAATAGGTCGCCTTGCCGGTCTTCAGCGTCATTTCCCATGCGTCGCGGTTCATGTAAGCCAGCATGAGCACCTCACCGGTGCTGCTATCCTGGGCAATAGCCGGTATCAGGCCTTCTGATTTGTCGAAATCGAGCGTCACCATCGGTTCGTCCACTGGTTACCTGTCTTTGCGGCGGCAAGCCGTCACGCCAGTTATAGGCTTTAAGATATAGGTTTTGAACTGCGTTATCGGTCGGCGGCAAATTACACCTCCTCCCTCTATCCTTGCCAAAAACTTAATCTTAAAGCCTATGGCACTTTGCCCCGCAGCGTTTTTTCTGATAAACTAATTTAAGTAGCGATAACTGCTATAAAAGTCAATTTATTTTTTCCTTTTCCGTAAAGCTGTGGCTTGCTTCATCCGCGAAAATCTGATAAACGAATGCCAAGACAATGCCGGAACCGAACCGCCGCTTTTCGGTCAAACCCCTCCAACGTCTCGGTCGGCGTTCTCGTTGATATAAAGCGCGCCGCGGCGTCTTGAACATCTAAGAGTCCATATGGCAAAACCAAAACGAACCAACGATATTTTGAAAAAGAGAAAAAAACATCGGGTCGGGCGTATCCTTTTTCGCATCTTTCTGCTTTTCGTGTTGATTTGCACCGTGACGGGCGGCTTAGCTGCTGTGGGTCTCTACTATTATATCAGCCGCGATTTGCCGAAGATTTCATCCCTCAAAGATTATCACCCGCCCATCATCTCGACCGTCTATGCAGACGACGGCCGCAAGATCGGGGAGTTTTTCAATGAGAGGCGAATTGTCGTGCCGTTGACCGAGATCCCCGATATGCTGATCAAGGCCTTTGTTGCCGCCGAAGACTCCCGCTTTTACACGCACCAGGGGATCGATCTTCTGAGCATCACGCGGGCCTTTATCAAAAATATCGAGGCCGGCAGCATCGTACAAGGCGGCAGCACCATCACCCAGCAGGTGACAAAATCCTTTTTGCTGACACCGGAAAGAAGTTACACCCGCAAGATGAAGGAGGCCATACTGGCCTACCGGATTGAAAAGGCCTTGAATAAAGAAGACATTCTTTACCTATATCTCAATCAGATCTATTTGGGGCATGGTGCTTACGGCGTGGAAGCAGCAGCCGAGAACTACTTCGGTAAAACCGCGCGCGACATGAACCTTGCCGAGTGTGCCATGCTGGCCGGTCTGCCCCAAGCACCCAGCCGGTATTCCCCCTTCAAGTACCCGGATCGGGCCAAGCAACGCCAAATCTATGTCCTTAACCGACTGGTCGAAGAGGGCTACATCACCAACATCGAGGCCACGGAGGCCATCAACACAAAACTGGACATCAGGCCGCGGCGCAACTGGTACATTGAGGAGGTTCCCTTTTATACGGAATACGTGCGCCAGTATATCGAAAAGAAATACGGTGCCGAGGCGCTCTATAACGACGGCTTGCAAATTTACACCGCCGTCAACATCGACATGCAGAGGATCGCCCGAAAGGAGGTCGAAAAAGGGTTGCTGGATCTGGATAAACGTCAGGGATACCGCGGACCGCTTCAACATCTCGCACCTGAAGCCATTGAAGCCTTCGGGCAGGACCTCCAGAAACAGTGGGCCGAAACCGTTCCAGAAGCTGGGCAGACGGTAACAGGAATCGTCGTTCAGGTGAGCAACGGCGACAAAACCGTTGCCGTTCGCCTGGGGGGTGGACAGGGAATTATCGACATCGCAGACATGGACTGGGCCCGGAAGCCCAATCCCGAGGTCGCTTATCACGCCAAGATGATCAAACAGCCCGGTGAGGCCTTGCAAAGCGGTGACGTGGTTCTGGTGCGCTTGAAAGGCAGGCGCGACGGTTCCGATCTGTGGAATCTGGCACTGGAGCAGGTCCCCAAAGCTCAGGGAGCGCTCTTGTGCATCGAGGCTGAAACCGGCAACGTCAAGAGCATGGTCGGCGGGCGCGACTTCCGGGAAAATCAGTTCAATCGGGCCTTGCAATCCCGGCGCCAACCCGGTTCCGCCTTCAAGCCGATCATTTATGCCGCTGCGATCGACAAAGGATACACGCCGGCAACGGTCGTCATCGATTCGCCGATCGTGTTCAAGGACAGGGTGCAGGACTTCAAATGGAAACCGAAGAATTACGGCGAAAAATTCTACGGCCCCACCCTGCTGAGACAGGCGCTGGCAAAATCCAGAAACGTCATTACCATCAAAATAGTACAGGATATCGGCATCGACTATGTCATGGATTACGCTCATAAACTGGGGATCACCTCGACCTTGAACCGGGACTTGTCGATGGCTCTGGGGTCATCGGGTGTGTCTCTCTTCGAGCTTGTCAGCGCTTACTCCGTCTTTACCAACCACGGCTTTCGGGTAACCCCCTGCTTCGTGACGCGCGTGATCGATCGCAACGGTAATGAACTCGAAAAGTTCATCCCTGCCAAAGAAAAGGTGATCGACCCCAGCACGGCCTTTATTATGACCAGCCTGCTCGAAGGTGTAGTCCAGGACGGTACAGGTTGGCGCGCCAAAGCGCTCAATCGCCCGGTGGCCGGTAAAACCGGAACCACCAACGACCTCTACGACGCCTGGTTCATGGGGTTTACACCGGAGTACACGGCCGGCGTGTGGGTCGGATTTGACGAGGAAGCGTCTTTAGGGCAGCTTGAAACCGGTTCCAAGACGGCCAGTCCGATCTGGGTCGGTTTCATGGAGCAGATTCTGGCCGACAAGCCGGTGCAGATTTTTCAAGTGCCCGAGGGAGTGGTGTTCACCCAGATAGATGCCATGACCGGCTTGCTGCCGGTCGCAGAGTCCCCCAAAACGATTTTTGAATGTTTCAAGGAGGGGACGGTACCCACGGAATACGCACCCCGACCGGGAGTGGCGACTGAACCGGAACAGTTCTTCAAAATAGATATGTAGACAAATTGCTGCGCAATTTGTGATGAACAAGAAGGGGCGGAATGAACAGAAAAAAATCTTTTCATTTCGCCCCTTCTTGGTCCGAAGCGCTTAGGGCTCTGCGGGCCGCCACGATGCATACAAACGACGCGCCGGAGCCCGGATGAGCGGTTGCGAGTAGCGGCTGACTGTCTGAGCCGTCTACGGGGACTTAGACCGGTTCCATCATTAGTGCCGAATGGAAGGTACAGCCTCCAAGAATTAATCCATACATATTTTTTGAAGACGAGCCTGGACCGGGTTTAGTCCCCGTTGGCGGCGAGTTTCAGCCGCAGCTCGCAATCGCTGATCCGGGCGGAGGTGCCTACCTTTAATTCGCTCCTAAAGCTTATCTCCTTTGATCTTCGTGAGCCATGAGAATTTTATTTCCACAGTAACAGAAAATTATGTAACGGTCGTCAATGCGCATTGGCTGCGGCTGACTTTTCCTTTTTGAGTTTCTGCCGCTCTTCGATCGGAAGAGTGAGTGTTGGATCCCGGCGGATACGGATTTTCTGCATGAAATAGACCAGCACCCACAGCCCGATGCCGGAGGCATCCACGAGGAAGGTCGGCAAATCGATCCCGGTGACCGCCATGACCATGTGCGGGAAGAAAAGAATCAGCGTGGACACGGCGCAGATGACCCACTCCAGGATATTCGTGGGGCAGAGGAAGTACCCCATGGTCAGGCTGCCGAAAGCGATGGTCCCCAGGACTATGGTGATCATGGTGGAGACGACCTGGTACCAGGGCATGATGTTATCGGGTCCGCC
>JAQAZR010000187.1:0-5055 GCA_032127235.1 Deltaproteobacteria bacterium | reverse complement strand
CAGGGTGGTCCGATCGGCGGAGATCCAGTCTCCGTTCCTGACCAGGCGAATCGGGTCGCTGTCGAAGTCATGCCGTGAGTCGGGGGTCTTTTCGCAGACCATGTCCATGTGACCCTGGAGAATAACGGTTGGGGCGGCTTCGCGTCCGGCGGTGGCCGGCACCTTGATGCACAGGTTGCCGGCCTCGTCGCGGCGGGTCGGATAGCGACGTTCTGCGGCCCAATCAACAAACCAACGGGCGATTTTTTCCTCTTTTTTCGAACAGCGGGGGATGGCGTTGATCCGAGCCAGATTGTCGATGACCTTGCGGGTAATGTCGTTCATTTCAGGTTTAAAATGACAAGCTATTTGGCGACGTCCGTTTTAGACCCCAGGTACGTCAGTTCCAGGTTCGGCGATCTGCCCAGCAGGTTTTTCACATACGCCAAGGCGATGAGCGACTGTCGCTCTTCTTTTGTTAACCCGTCCAGGTAGTGTCGATCCTTGAAGAGGTCATTTAGCTGGTCTTCGGAGAACTCTCTTTCGAGCCGGCACTTTTTTTCGATCTCTGCCAGGTACCCTTCGATGATTTTCCTCTGGTCTTCATTCGAAAGGCGCTTGATGTTGGCAAAGTCCAGGCTCACGGCAGTCACATCGCCGAGACGCGGGTTTTCGAGAACCTTTTTGAAACTTTTTACAAAGCGTTCCAGACCGCTGAAGATATGTGGCGGACGCGCCAGGTTGATGCCGGCCCAGCCGGCGCGCATCCATTTGAAGACGCCGAAGCGCACAGTGGGGAGGGCAGCGTCGGTCTCGACGTAGAACGAGACCGAATAGGAATCGTACATGTAGGACTTGACCCAGCCGAGACCGGCATAGCTCACACCGGCTTGACCGGTGTACAGATAGTCCCAGTTGTCGTCGGCGCCGATGATCACTCCCTTTTTTCCGACATCGGAGACGCTCTTTTGCCGAGACAAACTGATGAAAACGGGACGACCCTCGTGCTTCATCAAAATCAGGGTTCGGTAAAGATCGTATTCGAAGTAGGCCCCCGAGTTTTGATCGGGTGAATTGACGATATGTTCGACGCCCGAAATGAATTGCGGTGCTTTGAGGACCGGCAGAGATTCCCAGAGTTTTGGAAGCGCGTGCTCCGGCGTGTCGATATCGGTCCAGTGTGACAGGCGGATGGACGCAGGCATGGTGACGACGGTGGGAATATCCGGGTTGTAGGTCAGTTGCAGGATTTGGGACAGAGACCGGTGGATGTCGCATTCGTGATAGGCGGAGACGGTACCGTTGAACGTGCCGGCATGGTAGAGCACGTGCGGGTCCTTTGCGCCGGCCACAAACCGCATGAGGGCCGAGATCTTGTCGACTTGAAACGTTTCGCCGTCGGCCGCGTCGGATCCCACAAAGGAGAGCAGATAGGCCAACTCTTCGCGCAGCGTCGTGTCGACCTCCTTTTGGGTGCCGCTTTCTGTGGCGAAGCCACCGACCGGCAGAAACAGCAGCAATAACACCACCAGCCGGCAAAAAAGGAGTTTGCGCATATATACGGCCTTAATGGGAAAGACAGCCGTTGGGTCCATCCCGGTATTTTTTCCCGTTTGGGTCACGGGGCTGGGTATTTTTTCATTGGAGCGCCGGCATTGGGAAAACCTCTAAACGAGTGTTTCTGCCGGTGGAACGGTATCGACAGTTTTCACTATGGTTTCGGCTTCTGAATCGGAAACATCGGTCCATTTTTCATAGGCATCGGCTACGGTGAACCGGGGGCCGGATCGGATGTTCGGGCAGTAAAGCGCATGCACCCGCCGGGCGATCTCCTCAATGGCAGTGGCGTGTCCGGTCGGCACGGCGACGATCATTTTTCCTACACCGCAACGGGCCAACGCTTCAATGGCCACTTGCATGGTATACCCGGAAGCCAGGCCGTCGTCAACCACGATGACGGTTTTATCGGAAAGATCAGACATCGGCTTCCCGCCGCGAAGCCGTCTGACCCTCTCGGCAACCTTGATTCGGGTCTTGTCGATCCCGGCCTGGACCTGGTTTCGGCTAAGACCCGATAGGCGTATCAAGGCCTCGTTCAGCCTCAGAGACCCATCGAAAGCCACGGCACCATAACCGGCCTCGGTGTTCCATGGCAGGGTGATCTTGCTCACCACCGCCACATCGAGGCTGAATCCCAGGGCCCGGGCGACGACCGCCGCCACTGGAATACCGCCGGCCGGAATGCCCATTACAACGGCATCCGATTCTTTGATCATATCGGTTATACACCGACCGGCCTGAGTCCGGTCAAAAAACACGGATTGGCACTCCCGCAAGCGGGGCAGGTGATACAAGTTGTTTTCAGTACAGGTGTTCATCGCATCCTGACAATGATCTATTTGCCGAGAGCCGAACCCGGCAACCGGCCGAATGTGGCTGCCGGGTGACTTCAGTGGCAACCGTAAAGCATCCTTAAACGGCCCACTTGTTTCAAGGTCGTGAAAATCGGGTAAAAGGATGGAGGCGTAATTGGTTGCGCACGCCGCATGAGCGTTTGCACCGTTTAACGCCGAATTGCGATAGAAGGCCAGTTATGGATAGATTTTAAGTTATAAAAATAAGGACGAGTCCCAACAAAGTCAACCGCAGGAAAAACAGGGCTGTTGACAGCCATATCTACTTGCAGGGCGGGTCGTTTACGCAAACCGCCTCATGTGGTAAACACCCGAAGGTTCTTTCCTGCAGGAGTGCGTCATGCATGGTTTCAACAAAGGAAACAGGCCCGGGCAGCCCGGCCGCCGCCTGATCGGCGTTATACTCGCCGCAACAATCTGCCGCATCCTTTTGAACACCGCGCGGCGGTTTGCTTATCCTTTCGCACCGGTGCTCAGCCGGGGTCTGGGCGTCCCACTGGCCGCCGTGACGTCGATGATCGCCGTCAACCAGGCCACCGGCGTTCTGGGCATGCTGTTCGGGCCTCTGACGGACCGTTTCGGCTACCGCCTGATGATGATGACCGCCATGGGAATGTTGGTGGCCGGTATGCTGGCGGCCGGCCTGGCGCCGCATTACGGCGTTGTGATGGTCTGCCTGTTTCTGGCCGGACTGGCCAAGAACATCTTCGACCCGGCGATTCAGGCTTATGCAGGTGAAAACATATCTTTCGAACGCCGGGGCCTGGCCATCGGTGTCTTGGAATTCAGCTGGGCCGGCAGCACCCTGATCGGGGTGCCGTTGATCGGCCTGTTGATCGACCGCTACGGGTGGCGCTCGCCATTTTTCGCCTTGGCCGCGGCCGGCCTGTTTGGGCTCCTGGCCCTGATGCTGACGGTGGGACGGGAGGCGGGCGTCCGGCGCTTTCATTCGCCGGGCGCGGGCGTGTGGCAAGCCTGGCGCCGAATCGCGCGGCACCGCGAAGCCCAGGGAGCCCTGGGCTTCGTATTTTTCGTGAGCGTGGCCAACGACAACCTGTTCGTGGTCTACGGCGCCTGGCTCGAACAGTCTTTCCGACTGAGTGCTTTGGGGCTGGGGCTGGGGACCGGACTGATCGGTCTGGCGGAACTCCTGGGCGAATTCATGACGGCCACCCTGGCGGATCGAATCGGGTTGAAGCCCGCCGTGGCGGGCGGTCTGTTCATTTCGATGTTGACCTATCTGATGTTGCCGCTGGCCGGTCGCCATTTTTCACTGGCCATGGCCGGACTCTTTGTCGTCTTCCTGGTCTTCGAATTTACCATGGTCTGCTTTCTGTCCCTGGCCACCGAACTCATGCCGTCGCAGCGGGCCACCATGATGTCCAGCGTTCTGGCGGCGGCCGGACTTGGCCGGGTGCTGGGGGCCTTGATCGGTGGACCGGTGTGGATGGCGGGCGGAATTGCGGGAACCGCGATCGCTTCAGCGCTTTTCAGCGGACTTGGCTTGGCCACCCTCATTTACGGGCTCAGAGGCTGGCAGCCCGGGTAAATCCAGGCGGACACCGGAGCCCTTTTCTGCGACGGTTGCACTTGGGCGCGTAAAGCTCTCAATCGCCTCGAGATAGGTCTCCTTGGGGCGAAGGCCCATCAGACTGTAGACCAGGGTCCGGTTTTTGACATAAGCGACGAAGGGGATGCCGCGCACACCGAAGAGTTTGGCCAGGGATTGGTTTTCATCGTAGTTGACTCTGTAGACATCGACCGCATTCGTTTTCTTCACGGCAATCGATTCGAGGATCGGTTCCAGTTCCTTGCAGGGCTGGCACCAGTCGGCATAAAAATCGAACATGAGCAACCGCTCGCCTGCGGCCGCAACGATCCGCGTCAGCTCTTGTTCGCCAGAGATCGCCATCAGGGGTTTTCGCATCCGGTGATCACCGCCGGTTTGTTCCGAGCCGCTGCCGCAGGCGACCGGCAGCAGCAACGCCGCACTCAACAGCAGGGCCTGACCCACTCGAACGGGCATTGAAGTTCCTTTCCCGGTCATTTCGTTTTTTGAATATTTTTCTTGTAAATGACGACCAGTTCATCGACGGATTTTCCGTTGGGTGCCATGGCCAGTGGATTGATCGCCAGCAGGTCTTCCCAGGTCTTGATTCCGGCGGCCGGATCGTTGAGGTCGTGCAGTTGGACGATCCCCTTGTTGAACCGTGACGGCTCGTGCTTGGGATCGAGCCGGATGGCCTCATCGAAAGCCTTGAGCGCTTCTTGCGGCTGATTGCTGCGCCGATACATGACACCCAGGTCGGTCCAGACGTCCGGGCTGCCGGGGTCTATTTCAAGGGATTTCCGGTAAGCCCAGATGGCCTTCTCGGGAATGTTGGCGTCAAAATACAGGTTGCCCAGTTGGGTCCAGGCCGCACCGTTTCCGGGGTTCTGAGCGGTTTCCTTGGTCAGGCGGTCGAGCTCCTGCGCCCGGTCGCCGATATCCGTCTGTGCCGCCGTCGGCGCGGCGACCGGCGCGATGCCGGTCGACTTGTAAATGCTGAAGACGACACCGCCAAGAAACCCCACGGCAAGACAAAGTACCGCGACACCGATCAGGGTCGACTGTTGAACTGTATTGGTTGGACGTGATGTTGATTTTGGCATTTGATTTTCC
>JAQAZR010000186.1:0-6291 GCA_032127235.1 Deltaproteobacteria bacterium | reverse complement strand
CGTTTAATATTTCGCAAAATCAGGGGCTCCCGCCGATTGACGCCGAGATCGCGAAGAGATACTGTTACGGTCGGAAACGAGCGAGAGTGGCGGAACTGGTAGACGCACTGGACTTAGGATCCAGCTCTGGCGACAGAATGGGAGTTCAAGTCTCCCCTCTCGCACCATACCGCTGGCGCGACGTTATGTCATCTTTTTTCGTTTTAATTGGTTACGCCCCACCTTGCTTGCACCGCAGGAAGCGCGAGCGGCCATAACGAACAGCATTGAGCTGAATCGCTGACTGGATACCGCCGGTGTGACCCTCGGCATGTGACCGACGGGGGATAACGCTATTGCCTGCGTTCCCGCAAGCCATTTTCGATTCTCCAATCAGACTCAGGTGGTGTGGAACGTATTGATCGGCAGCCAGCTGGGCTGACGTTGATTTATAGAAAGGAAGGCTATGCACGTTACAGTTGAAGATTTGAGCGGTGTCAAGAAAACGCTGCACATCGAAATTCCGCAGGAAGAAGTTGTCCGCCAGTTGGATTCCGCTTACAGCCAGCTTAAGAAAACGGCTAAAATCAAAGGCTTTCGCCCTGGCAAGGCCCCCCGGTCTGTTTTGGAACGCATGTTCAAAAAGGATATCCATGCCGATGTGTCATCCAAATTGATAAAGGAATCGTTCATTGACGCCCTGAAGAAGACCGATTTAAAGGTCATCGGCAATCCAGAGCTCGACCCACCGGATCTCAAGGCGAACGAAGATTACAAATACGTTGCCACCGTCGAGGTCAAGCCCGATATTAAGGACATTGATTTTAAAGGGTTAAAGCTTAAAAAAAACCGTTACACGGTCGATGACGCCGAAATCGAGCTGCAGCTAAAAGCCCTCCAGAAAAACCTGACGCGGCACAAACCGATTGCCGAGGAACGCCCAGCACAGGGTGGGGATCATGTCATGGTCACCTACGAAGGGCTCAAAAACGGCAAACCCTTTGCCGAAACCCAGCGGACCGAAAACTTTACCCTCAAAATCGGTGACGGCCGCATCTCGACGTCTTTCGATGAAGGCCTTGTCGGCATGCAGACCGATGAAGCCCGGGAGATCAAGGTCACGTTTCCCGAGGATCATTCAAATGCAAAGCTGGCGGGGACTACCATCGACTTTCAGGTTACCCTCAACCAGATCCGGGAGGAGGATATTCCTGAAATCGATGATGAGTTGGCCAAAAGGGCCGGCAATTACAGCACCCTCGATGAACTCAAAGCGCAGATTCGCCGAAACCTGGAAGAGGGCTATGCCAAGCGGGCCGAGCAGGAAATTAACGAGCAGGTATTCGGTAATCTGATCGACAAAACCGAGTTTGACGTGCCGAACGTCATGATTGATTATGAACTCGAAGCGATTGTCGACGATGCGGAGCGGTCCTTTGCCTATCGCAACAAAAGCCTTGAGGAGATGGGACTCTCCCGGGAAGCGATCGCGGAAAACTACCGGGACACGGCGGTCAAGCAGGTGAAGCGGCACCTGATTCTGGAAAAAATCATCGATCAGGAGAACCTGACACTCACCGACGAGGAGATCGACGCCGGATTTCAGGAAATGGCCGATGCCTTCCAGCAGCCGGTTGAGCAGATAAAGAGTTTCTACAGCCAAAATACGGATAAGCTTGACTATTTCAAGCAGACTTTACTTGAAAAAAGAGCCATTAAACTTATAATTAACAGTAGCGAAATCGAGGAAGTCGAGCCGTCCGAACAGACCTCGGATCAAACCGAACTGGCCAGCTAGCGGCGACTGGCTGTTGGTTCGTTGTTGACCAGCAAGCCTAACGGGGTCAATTACAAGCATCTGTTTTCAGCCGCCCGGCTACGACGAGGCAGCCGGATGGTTAGAAAACGAAATCGAAAATAAAGGAGTCAAATCGTGCCGATCATACCCATGGTCATCGAGCAGAGCAGCCGCGGCGAGCGCGCCTACGACATCTATTCGCGATTGCTAAAAGACAGGATCATTTTTCTGGGGACTGCCATCAACGATGAGGTCGCCAATCTTCTCATCGCCCAGTTGCTTTTTCTCGAATCGGAAGATCCGGATAAAGACATCAATTTTTACATCAATTCGCCCGGCGGCCTTGTTACCGCCGGTCTGGCCGTTTACGACACCATGCAGTATATCAAGCCCGACGTCACGACCGTCTGCATCGGTCAGGCGGCCAGCATGGGCGCGCTTCTGCTGGCTTGCGGAGCGCGTGGCAAACGGTACTCGCTGCCCAATTCACGCATCCTGATCCATCAGCCTATGGGCGGGTTTCAGGGCCAGGCATCGGATATCGAGATCCAGGCCAGGGAAATCCTGCGCATGAAGGAGACCCTCAACCAGATTCTGGTCAATCACACGGGGAAAAGCATTGATCAGATTCGCAAGGATACGGATCGCGACTTCTTCATGTCCGGACAGGAGGCGGAGGATTACGGAATCATCGACCACGTCATCACCAACCGGGACGACCTGGATCGCATCGACAAGATGGAGGCCTAAGATGGGAAAAAAAGAAGACGACAACGACAACCTCTTTTGCTCGTTCTGCGGTAAAAACCAGAAAGAGGTGACCAAGCTGATTGCCGGTCCGGCCGTGTATATCTGTGACGAGTGCATCCAGCTGTGTAGCGAGATTATCGAGGAAGAGTCTGAAAAAGAGACCTCGGAGGTCAACAGCCTGCTCGCCCCCAAGGAGATCAAGGCCCGGCTGGATGAATATGTGATCGAACAGGAGCGGGCCAAGAAGGTTCTGGCCGTTGCGGTTTACAATCATTATAAGCGGCTCGAAACGTCTGTCAGCACGGGTGATGTCGAGATCCAGAAGAGCAACATCCTGTTGATCGGCCCAACCGGTTGCGGCAAGACGCTGCTTGCCCAGACGCTCGCACGATTCCTGAATGTTCCTTTTACCATTGCCGACGCCACCAGCCTGACTGAGGCCGGTTACGTGGGCGAGGACGTCGAGAACATTATTCTGGCGCTGCTGCAGAATGCAGACTACGACGTGGAAAAAGCCAAGCGCGGCATTGTCTATATCGACGAGATCGACAAGATTGCCAGCAAGTCCGACAATCCATCGATCACGCGGGATGTTTCCGGTGAAGGCGTCCAACAGGCCCTATTGAAAATCATCGAGGGGACGACCGCCAGCGTGCCGCCCAAAGGCGGACGCAAGCATCCCCAGCAGGATTTCGTAAAGGTCGACACCTCCAACATCCTGTTTATCTGTGGCGGGACCTTTAACGGCCTGGAAAAAATAATCCAGCGGCGCATGGGCTCCAAGATGATGGGCTTCGGTGCCAAGATCAAAAAAGACGACGAGCGCAGTATCGGAGAGATACTCAAAGACGTTCAGCCGGAGGATTTGATCAAATACGGCATGATTCCCGAGTTTTTGGGCCGCCTGCCGGTGATTGCCACGTTGGGTGAACTCAACGAGGTAGCATTGATTCGGATCCTCACGGAACCCAAGAATGCTCTGCTGCGTCAGTTCCAGAAGCTTTTCGAACTCGAAGGCGTCAACCTGCGGCTGACCGACAGTGCGCTGAAAGCGATCGCGATCGAGGCGATCAAGCGTAAGTCCGGTGCCAGGGGTCTGCGCGCGATTTTGGAAAGCTGTATGCTCGATATTATGTACGAGATTCCATCCATCGAGAATGTGAAAGAGTGTGTCATCAGCGAAGACGTGGTTATCAAGAAAGAGGACCCGATCCTGCTCTACGAGCAGACCAAGAAGCAAGCCTGAGAACACAAAATTCGCTTATCCTCCCCGCCCGCGGTTTCGGGCCGGCAACATGCTCGTTTCTGCGAACCGGGCTGAATTAAACCGCCGTTACACAACCCTTCGATTTGCGACGAATCGAAAACAAGAGAGAACAAGTTGATACTATGGTCAGTTTACCGAAAATATTTAAAGACGATGACGCCCAACCCAGCCGGATAATTTTACCGATGTTGCCACTGCGAGACATCGTCGTCTTTCCGCACATGGTCGCGCCGCTTTTCGTGGGGCGTCCCAAATCCGTCAGCGCGCTTTCTGAAGCGATGAACCGGGACAAACGCGTATTTCTTGCCACTCAGAAGAAGGCCGGGATCGACAATCCGACCGAGGCCGACATCAGCCGCCTGGGGACCGTTGGAAAAGTGCTGCAACTGCTGCGACTGCCGGACGGAACCGTCAAGGCCCTTGTGGAAGGCTACAGTCGGGGACGCATCGTTCGCTTCGTGGCGGAGAAGGAGTATTTCCAGGTCGAAATGGAAAAGGTCTTCGAGCCGCGTTTGACGGCTGCTGAAGGCACTGCGCTGTGCCGCTCGGTTCAGAAGAGCTTCGAGGAATATGCCGCTCTCAACAAGAGTCTCTCCAAAGAGTTGGTTGCGAGTGTCGCCGCCCTCGAGGAACCGTCGAAATTAGCCGACACTCTGGCCGCGCACTTCTCTTTCAAAATCGAGGACAAGCAGCGCCTGCTCGAGGCGATCGATCCGTCCGACCGGCTCGCGCTTCTGCTGAGCCTGATCCAGATGGAGATCGACATTTACAAGATGGATCAGCGCATCAAGGGTCGGGTCAAGGAGCAGATGGAGAAGACCCAGAAGAACTATTACCTGAACGAGCAGATGCGGGCCATAAAGAAAGAGATGGGCTCCGACGAGGACACGCTCGACGATCTGAACGAGGTCGAAGAGAAAATAGCGAAGAAGAAAATGTCCAAGGAGGCGACCGAGAAGGTCAAAAGTGAGCTCAAGAAGCTGAAGCTGATGACGCCCATGTCGGCTGAGGCCACCGTGGTTCGCAACTACATCGACTGGTTGGTCAGCCTGCCCTGGTACGAAAAAACCGACATCAACACCGACATCGACAATGCGGAAAAAATCCTCGACGAAGACCATTACGGTCTGGAAAAGCCGAAGGAGCGGATTCTGGAATATCTTGCGGTCCAAACCCTGGTGCAAAAGATCAGGGGACCGATATTGTGCTTCGTGGGGCCGCCGGGCGTCGGCAAGACATCTCTGGCCAAATCGGTATCCCGAGCCACGGGCCGGAAGTTCGTCCGCATGTCGTTGGGCGGTGTTCGGGACGAGGCCGAGATCCGTGGTCACCGACGCACGTATATCGGCGCCATGCCGGGCAAGATCATCCAGTCCCTCAAAAAGATTGGCGTCAACAACCCGGTATTCTGTCTGGACGAAGTGGACAAAATGAGCATGGACTTCAGGGGCGACCCGTCGGCGGCGCTGCTTGAGGTCCTCGATCCCGAACAGAACTACGCTTTCAACGATCACTACCTGGATGTCGACTACGATCTGTCGGACATCTTGTTTATCACGACCGCCAACACGCTGCCCGAAATTCCCCTGCCGCTGCAGGACCGCATGGAGATCATCCGCCTGCCCGGCTACACGGAATATGAAAAATATCATATTGGTGAGGGGTTTCTGGTTCCCAAACAGGTCAAAATCAACGGCCTCGAAGGCAAAAACATCCTTTTTTCGCCAAACGCCATTTATACCATTATCCGAAAATACACGCGTGAGGCCGGCGTTCGAAACCTGGAAAGGGAAATCGCCTCTATCTGTCGCAAAATCGCCAAGGAGGTGCTCAAGAACAAGAGCAAGGGCAAGGAAAAGAGTGCATACACGGTTTCCAGTAAATCGGTGGCCAAGTATCTGGGGCCAGCCCGATTTCGGGAGGGTCAGATCGAAGAAAAAGACCAGATCGGTCTGGTCACCGGACTGGCCTGGACCCAGGTTGGGGGAGAGCTGCTGAATGTGGAAACGGTCATCATGCCGGGCAAGGGTCAGCTGACCGTTACGGGAAAACTCGGCGATGTGATGCAAGAATCTGCGCAGGCTGCGGTCAGCTATGTGCGCTCACGCGCGGCCTATCTGCAGATCGACGAGAAGTTCCATCGCAAGTACGACATCCACATCCATATCCCGGAAGGGGCGATTCCCAAAGACGGTCCCTCGGCCGGTATCACCATGTGCACCTCCATCGTGTCGGCGCTGACCAAACGCCCCGTTCACCGGGACCTGGCCATGACGGGCGAAATCACCCTGCGCGGTCGCGTGCTGCCGATCGGCGGTTTGAAGGAAAAAATTCTGGCAGCCCATCGTGGTGGGATTACGAAGGTGATCATCCCGAAGGAAAACGAGAAAGACATCCGGGAGATCCCCAAACCGATCAAAAAACAGATCGAAATCGTCACGGCGGATCACATGGACGAGGTGCTGACGTATGCCATCATCGTCAAGGATGGCGGTGC
>JAQAZR010000185.1:0-3976 GCA_032127235.1 Deltaproteobacteria bacterium | reverse complement strand
GAAAAGGGCGGCTTTGTCGGTCTTTTTGCCGCTGACAATGCCGCAGTAGTCGGTTTCCTTCATCAAATCCTCGGACGGAATGCAGACACTGAAGCTTTTGTTTTCCCTGATTCCGGCGTTGGTGAAGTGCATTTTGGCCATCCCGATCGAAATGTACTGGGGCTTGCCGTGGTTCATGATGCCCACATGGGCGATCGTGATGAAGTTCGGCCGGCCGTTGACCGTCGCGCCGACAAGGGTGGTCGGCATCGGATAGAGCGCATTGACGATTCCGAGCGAATCCATAGGTCCTACTCCTTTCTGATTTGTAAAGATTTAGTCATCGACCCCTTCGAATGTCAACCATGACTTTTACGGCATCATAAACGAGAAAACAGGACGGCTATTTCAACCTGATACCCTTTTCCTGGCATCAACCGATTTTTTCTTCACGTTTTGATCGGTTTGTATTATAGGACAAGGCGAAAGGTGCACGGTGCAAAGTAAAAGGTGCAAGGCACAGAATTCAAGGTGCAGGTTGCAAGGTACAAAATTCAAGGTGCAAGGTAACAGGTATAAGGACGAAAAGGTGAATGGCAATTTTTACTGCTATTTTCCCTAAACCTTGTACCCCAAACCTTGAACCTTTCATTAACTCATACGGCATCAATTGCCGGAATGAGTGCCAAAGAAGACGAACCGGAAAAGAGCATATTTAGATGGAAACCAGTTAAGAGACCTCATACACATGCCGCTTCATATACGCAAAGCCCTGCTCGTCTATTGCTCACCAGCCGGCAGCACGGCCCATGTCGCCCGCATCATGCGGCAGAAAATCGCCGCCTTGGAAACCCCCGTCACGATGATCGACCTGAGCGACGATCCCGATGTCGATTTCATCATTCCCCAGCTCTTCGATGCCAAGGACAACATTTGCCTCTACATCGGCTCACCGGTCTATGCCGCCCATCCGATTCCGCCCATAATGGAGTTCATCGCACGCATGCCCCAGGCCAAAAACGGTTTCAGCGTGCCATTTGTCACCTGGGGCGCTGTCACCAGCGGGATCGCCCTTTACGAAATGGGAGCGGCGCTCGCACAGAAGGGGTATCCAATCCTCGGCGCCGCCAAGGTTCTCTCCAGACATTCGATGATGTGGGCCGCGGATACGCCGCTGGGGGCCGACCACCCGAATGCCGAAGACGACCGGATGATTGAGACACTTTTGCAAGCAGTGGCCGATAAACTGAGAAAAACCGATCCGCCGACGCTGGCACCATCCGTTCTGGACTACCAGGCCCAATCCTTGCGGGATCAAATGGCCCAGGAAAGCTTCGAGCAGGCCAAGACGCGTTTTCCCCCCAAAAAAGTACTGAAAGAACGCTGCACGCAGTGTGGCATCTGCGTCGAGAACTGTCCGGTTGAGGCGATCCATTTGACCGATGCGCCGGAGATCGGTCCGGTCTGCATTCACTGCCTAAACTGCGTCCGGCTTTGCCCGGAAACGGCCATCGTGGCTGACCTTCAACCGGTTTATGAGCGCCTTCGCGAACGGGCAGTTAAACTCAAAGAGCACCCATGTACCCAACTATTCATTTGACCATACTGCGGGCAGTCACCATCGCGATCGTCGCTCTTCTTCTCCCGTTGGGATATTCGCCCGGTGCGGCAACGGCCAAGTCCGACGTCCTCCAGTTTCGGGGCAACAGTGATTTTTCACCTTATGAATTCATCAACGATAAGAACGAACCGGACGGCTACAATGTCGAATTGACTCAAGCGATTGCCCGTCAATTGGGTCTCAAGGTTCACATCGAACTGGGCCAATGGTCCGACGTCAGACGGGAGCTCGAGACCGACAAGATCGATGCCTTGATAGGGGTGCTCTATTCGAAGGAGAGAGACGAGGTCTTCGATTTTTCGGTCCCCCACGTCGTGATCTCATACGCCGTGTTCGTGCGCAAGGATTCCACCTTCCAGAATCCGATGGATCTCATGGGCAAGGAAGTCGTCGTGGTGAAAAACGTCTATGCCCATGACTGGATGACACAGAATGACTTCACCCCCCACGTTGTCACGGTTGCGCGTCCCGAAGAGGCGTTGCAACTGCTTTCCCAGGGCCGGCACGACTGTGCAGTGCTTGCTCGTCTGCACGGCCTTGACCTGCTCCGGTCTCTGAATATCGACAATCTCAAGACCATCGGTCCTCCTGTTTTAACTCAAAAAATGGGTTTTGCAGTAAAAGCCGGGAATGCCGACCTGCTGGCGAAGATCAACGAGGGTCTTTATCTCGTGCAAGCCAGTGGAGAGTATGATCGGATCTACCGCAAGTGGTTTTCGGTTTACGAACAAAAACGGTTTCAGAACCGGTTGGTGCAAATCGGGAAGCTGTTGGGTCTGCCGCTGATCGCACTTCTCGTGCTGGCCGGATTGTGGATACGGTCTCTGAAACATCTGGTTGCCCGCCGGACGCAAACACTCAAAGAAAACCAGATTCTGCTGAATCGAATCGCGCAGGGGACTCCGCTGCCAACCTTGGTTCGGGACCGAAACGGAAAGTTGTTGCTGTGGAATCGGGCGTGCGAAGAGTTGACCGGAGTTTCAGCCGCCGCTGCCGCAGAAAGGTCGCAAACCGCTCCGCCGGGCGAGGCAACCGCCGATCCGTTCCTGTTGCATCTTCTAACGGAAAAGATCCCGGCCGATTCAGAGGGCAAGCGGCAACCCGCCCGGACGCAATTCTTGAAATCTTCCCCGGACGCAACCGAACTCGAGGTGTGCGTCCCGCAGCTGGGTGATGCCGGCTGCTGGCTGTACGGTACGATCGTTCGATTTTGTGACGAGCAGGGCCATCCGATCGGCATCATCGAGACCTGGCAGGATTTGACCGATCGCAAAAATTTGGAAAAGCAACTCGTCCATGCCCAACGACTGGAGGCCATGGGCCGGTTGGCCGGTGCGATTGCGCACGACTTTACGAATTTCCTGCAAGCGATCCTGGTCTTCACCGAGACCGCCAAGTTTGAAATCTCGGCGGATTCACCGGTCCGGTACCACCTGGACGGCATCCAGAAAACCGTCTTCCGGGCCAAGGAGTTGATCCACCAGATAAAAGTTTTCAGCCGCCAAAACCTGTTGGTGCCAAAGGCGGTACGGCTGAAGGCGGTTGTGCAGAAAGCCGTGGCCTCGGTCAAGAACATTGTTCCCGACACCATCGTTCTGCGGCTGTCGATCGACTCGGACGCCCGAATTATGGCGGATGAGGTCCCGATCGAACAGGTGGTGTCGAACCTGTGCCTGAACGCTGTGAATGCGATGGGCGATACCGGCGGAACGCTGACAGTAAGGTTGTCGACCGTCGAGCTGACCCGAGAGACGGCCTGGCGTGATCCCGAGCTGCGACCGGGAGTCTATGCGAAACTTACGGTGGCCGACACCGGCAAGGGTATACCGGCTGAACATCTGGAAAGAATCTTCGAACCGTTCTTCACCACCCGCAAACGCGAAGGCGGCACCGGGATGGGGCTGGCCATCGTCCACGGCATCGTAAAAGGGTACGACGGCGTCATATCCGTGGAGAGTGAAGTGGGTAAGGGGACGGCTTTCGAAATCCTTTGGCCGGTGATCCAGCCGGAGGATGACATGACCGGCTCAAATCAAGTGATGCCGCAGCCGGCCCAAGCGGTTTGAATAGCAAACCCGGTTAAATGTGACGGCGGTCGGCTAAATGAAAACTTCCGCCGAAAATGGCGACGAATAGAAGGCCGCCAAGCAATTTTCGCAGGCGCACCGTCAGTTCCGATCCGATCTGGCCGACGGCTCCAGTTACCAGAACCCGTTTCATACCGCCTCCTGCGGGTTGAGGTTTTGCGGGTCACTATCAGTCGGTAAAGTGACGATGGGGCAACTTGCCTCGAACCTTGGGCGGGTGATGCACTCGCCTTTCCCATTATTTCTTATCAAAACAACTCGTTAATTCACAGACGACGTCCGGTCGGAT
>JAQAZR010000184.1:0-2609 GCA_032127235.1 Deltaproteobacteria bacterium | reverse complement strand
GGATCGATGTGGCGCGCGATCAGTTTCCCGAAAACCAGCGTGTGCAGAACGCCCGCACGATTCTCGCGCACACCGCAAATGCCGCGGCGGCCCTCTTTGATGAGGCACCGGTGCCGGCAGAGGTTGCACTTGACTTTGCCGTCGCTCAAGGTCTCAAATAGGTAAGCTTCCATGCCCATTATCCTGTGCATATGAACATAAATTCAGGACTGCTGACGCGGTTTGCGTTTCGTGCTCGTCGGTGGTGTAACCCGATGCCGTCCCCGGCATCAACCGGTCACCATGCCGGTGGACGGTTTCGTCCTGGTGGCGTATTTCCAACGGCCGGGTCCTGAAAACCGGCACCAGAGTGATCACCATCCCGATGAAGGTTCCGAACGGGCAGCGCTGCACGAATCGGGATTGCTCGAAATTCTGGATGAAACGGCCGCACCCGGCAGGAAACTGGTTGACCGTTCGCCAGGTCTGCGGCACCGGACCCGCAATGGACCGGATGAGCCGTTTCAACTGCCAGATGCCGAAGAAGCGGGCATGGTTGAATATGGTCTCGTAAAAGATCCCGGCGACCCGACGCTGGATGCCCTTTATGGCATACCGGTTGAGGACGCCGATAAAAACCCGGTCCTTTGCGACGCGGCAGGCTTCTTCGATGGCCTGGCGCGGATCGTCGACGAATTCGAGGGTGGTCATGAAAAAGGCGTGATTGAAGGAATTGTCGTCGAAAGGGAGGTCCTCTGCGGATCCCCGGTAAAGACTGACCCGGTTCCCCAGTTTCTTGAAACTGACATCGAGCATGTAGGGTGAGGCATCGATTCCGGTGACGTTCAGCCCCCTTTCGATCAGAAGCGCCAGGCTGGTTCCGGTTCCGCAACCGATCTCCAGAACCGCCTCTCCCCTGGCCGGCTGGAGCATGTCGATCATCAGGGCGTTTTCACGTTCGGCTTCGAGGCGAAAACGCGGTTCTTCGAACCAGCGCTCGAAAGCTTGAGCATCCTTGAAATCGAACACGTAGCCCATGGCGGCAATTCAACTAAAATTGGCTTTAGAACGCTGCCGGCTGATCAGACGGCACATTCAGGACGGCTGCTCGGAATCCGGGTTGGCTGCAGGAGTGGCGGCATCGGCCGGTCCGGATTTCTTCTTTCGGCGGCGGCGGCGCTTTTTCTTACGCGTTGGCGGTGCAGCTTCCTCACGCGTTGTCGATGCAGCTTCCTCAGCGGCCGGAGAGGATGGTAGCGCTGCTTCGGTCGCCTTGTCGGGCAGAAAGCCGAAAAAGGCCCCGGGGAATTTCTGCGGCCAGGGTTTTTCGGAAGGCGTCTGGCGCGCCACTCTTTTTTGAACGCGCTCTTTTCCGCGGACGGCCCGCACCCTGCGCCCCCGTGAGGCGGTCGTCACCGGACCGCTCCGGTCGGCAACATACCAGTCATCTTCCGCCCAAACCACCGGAATTTTGTAGCCCAGCATCTCTTCCACGGCTTCCAGGTGAAACACGTACTGTTCGCAGGCCAAAGAAAACGCCTTGCCGGTTTTGCCTGCTCTGGCGGTCCGGCCGATCCGGTGGATGTAGTTTTCGGCCTCCTGCGGCAAATCATAGTTGATGACATGGCTGATGTCTTCCACGTGTATTCCGCGCGAGGCGACGTCGGTGGCCACCAGGATTTTGATGCGGCCGTTTTTGAAATTTTCCATCAACTGAAACCGTTTGCGCTGGTGCAAATCACCGGTGATTCCCTCGGCCGGACAATTGTTGCTTTTGAGTTTCTGGGTCAGCCATTCCACACCGGCCTTGGTGTTGATGAAGATCAGCATCCGGCTCCAATCTTCACGTGCCAGGATCCCCAGCAGCAGGGGCAGTTTTTGGTCTCGCCCGACATGAAACAGCACCTGGTCGACCCCCTCGACCGTCACCTCTTCGGGAGTGATGGAAATGAACTCCGGAAGGTTCATGTATTCGTAGGTCAGTTCCAGAACCCGGTAGGAAAGGGTGGCCGAAAAGAGCATCGACTGCCGTTTGTCATAGCGCGGCAACTTTTTCAAGATATAGCGCATGTCCTTTTCGAACCCGAGGTCGAGGAGACGGTCGGCCTCGTCGATCACTACGAGCTTGATGCCGCTGGTTTTAAAGATGCCCTGCTTGAAATAATCGATGACGCGTCCGGGTGTGCAGATGACGATATCGACGCCCTCTTTCAGGATCTCCGCCTGCCGCTGATAGTCGATCCCGCCGACGATCTGGGCCATCTTGAATCCGGCATGGCGACCGATTAGGGTCGCCTCTTCGTAGATTTGATTGGCCAACTCCCTGGTCGGTGCGACAACCAGGGCCGCCGGCACTCCGGGTTCTCGGTCGGTCAACGCCAACAGCCGGGTGAATATGGTGACCAGAAAAGCCGCCGTCTTTCCGGTCCCGGTCTGTGCCTGTCCGGCCACATCACGGCCTGCCAGCGACACCGGCAGTGTTTGCGCCTGAATCGGGGTGCAGTAAGTGAAACCGGCCTCGGAAATTCCCGAAAGAACTTCAGCCGGTAGATTGAATTCGGTGAAGGTTGTACGTGTGAGAAATTTTGGTTTTACCGCCCTCAGGTCGGAAGTCAAAGTTTCGGGCTCGT
>JAQAZR010000183.1:0-2763 GCA_032127235.1 Deltaproteobacteria bacterium | reverse complement strand
AACGGTTCTGCATGAAGGCAAAGGCATCCGCCAGGCTGCCGTTGACCGACGTCCAGTACATGACCCGTGGATCGGCCACAGCCATGGGAACCTCCGCCAGCAGCGAGTCGATGGCGCCGGTCTCGAAAAAAATCACGCTGTCGGGGGCGCTGATGTGTTTGGCCGCCATGGCGGCCAGCATCGAAATCCCGGTGCCGCAGAAAACGATGTCTTTGTCACGAATCTGTCGCGCCGCGGCTATCGCCATCATTTCACGCAGGGTATATTCTGCCATAGCTCGAATAACTCCCGTCACTTCAACGCTTAAATCCCGCTAACGTCGATCAAGATTGACGGCATAGCCGGTCCGCGGGTCGGCCTTGATGGCCTCGAGTCGCCGAGGGCCGACCCTTTCGATCAGCGTTTGATGATCCGGAACGCCATAAACAAACATCTCCAAGTACGTCCGATACCGCTCGTCGTCCATTGCCGCCTGACGGTATTGGTTGAGATAGACAGGGTCGTAATCGTAATACCGGTAGCAGGCGGTGGGAAAAGCGCCCCAGGGGACCGGCACGACCGCGTCGACGCAAAAAAAGGGTATTTGGTTCTGATCGGGTGCCGCCCTCAAAACATCGACATCCACCAACTCTTCGCAGGTCACGATTAAACATCGCGCAGCCTTGGCCTGCTCGACATCGGCAAATGTGAGTCCTTCGATGCGGACCGTGCCCTGGGCATCTGTCTTCTGAACGTGCAAGATGGTCACGTCCGGATTGATGGCCGGTACCAGAACGACCCGGTCGGCGTCACCCCAGCCGTCGAGCGGGTTTTCCATCACGACCAGTTTTTGATTCGGAATCTTGGGATCGGTTTTTCTCAGCTCGGCCGGAAACCCCCATTTGTCGATGATGCTGGTGCCGAGTCCCGAGCGCGTCGGCAGGAAGGGAACTCCCATGGAACCGGCCATGAACCGCAGCGTCATCTGGTAGTTGGAGTAGTCCTCCACAGCGAGCGATCGGTTTTCAACGGCTTTCCGGAACCGAATGCAGGTCGGTGCAAAGCGACCGCTGCCGGCATAGGCGATCTCCAATCGGGACACGCAGCCAGCGCCGACCAGTTCATCCACGCCCTGACCGTTGGAGTGTGCATAAACATGGAGCCCCGTAATGCGTTGACGGATAATTTCATACACCGCCGCCATCGGGTTGCGGTTGAGGGTAAACCCGCCGATCGAAATGTGTGCGTCGGCATTGACAAAGCGCCGGATGGCCGTTCTCAGATCCATGACCTTGTTGTGTTCGCTGTTCATCTGATGTTCCTTGAAACAAAATCACCACCGTTGTGAAAGGGATGCTCAGGTTCTCTTCCGCGACTGCAGAAAAATTCTCAGTATAAGATACTCAAACCAGTTTTTCCCGATTGTCAAGCGGTTTTGTTTTCTCGGCCGGACCGACGAAGGATGGCCCCCGCTTGAGAAAAAGCGATCCGAATGCCCCAAGTCTCAGCGGGTATCGGTTTAAAAGCGCTTGACATTGCGGGTGTGGTATAGCTATATGGTAGCTATTTAAGAATATTATCGAGCCAATTGCAGAGGAGGACATCAGATGCATTTTGCGTTGACCAAAGAACTTGAAATGCTGAGAAAAGCGATCCGTGAGTTCGCTGATAAAAAAATCGCCCCCTATGCCGACGAGTGGGACGCCAAGCATTATTTCCCCTATAAAGAGGCCATCAGACCGATAGCCGAACTCGGCTTTTTCGGTACGGTCATACCGGAAGAGTACGACGGGGAAGGAATGGACGCCGGTTGGCTGGCGGCCATGATCGTCACCGAAGAAATTGCGCGGGCATCCAGTTCCCTGAGGGTTCAGGTCAACATGCAGACCCTTGGATGTGCCTACACTATTTATCGCTACGGCGCCGATGCGGTCAAGCGAAAATATATATCCAAACTGGTCAATGCCGAATACATCGGCGGATTCGGCATCACCGAGCCGGACGCCGGATCCGATGTGATGTCGATGCAGTCCACGGCCGAAGACAAGGGCGACCACTGGCTGCTGAACGGCTCAAAGACCTGGATTTCCAATGCCAGCATCGCCGATGTAATCCTTTACTATGCCTACACGGATCGCGAAAAGGGGTCCAAAGGATTATCGGCCTTCGTGGTCGAGTTGAAGAATTTCAACGGCGTCAGGACAACCACCCTCGAAAAAATGGGGTCTCACAGTTCACCGTCCGGCGAAGTCTTTCTGACCAACACCCGCGTCCCCAAGGAAAACATCCTCGGGCAACCCGGCGACGGCGCTAAAATTGTCTTCAGCTCTCTGAACCAGACCCGTTTATCGGCCGCGGCGGGGGCGGTCGGCGTGGCGCAGGCCTGCCTCGATGCGGCTGTAAAATATTGCCGCGAGCGCAAACAGTTCGGCAAACCCATCGGCGAGTTTCAGATGAACCAGGACATGATTGCCCAGATGTCAGCTGAAATCGAAGCCGCCCGTCTCTTGGTCTACAAGGCCGCCTGGGTAAAGGATCAGGGCCGTCTCAACAACGGTCTGGACGTGGCCCAGGCCAAGTATTTTGCCGGCGAAGTGGTCACCAAGTGCGCCAACTACGCCATGCGGATTCTCGGCGCTTACGGATATTCAACCGAATATCCGGTCGCCCGCTTCTACCGCGACACTCCCACCTACACGATGGTCGAGGGATCGGCCAACATCTGCAAATGGATCATCGCTCTGGACCAACTGGGCATCCGCAAGGCGAACCGCTGAGATTCGC
>JAQAZR010000182.1:0-4011 GCA_032127235.1 Deltaproteobacteria bacterium | reverse complement strand
GCCGTCGACATAGGATCCCTGGATTTTATCCGTGTTCTGGTCCAGGAAGCTGAACCCGAAGACTCCCAGCGCATCGGGATTGGCCTCGAGTTTCTGCACGATCAGGTTGTCGTTTTCACCGGCCTCGACGTAGGCGCCGTCTTCGCGGACCGTCTGAGATATAGCCTGAAACATTTTCTTGTCGCTCTTGGCCAAGGCTTTGATCCAGCCGAATTCTTCGGCCCCCGGCTCCATGACCAGTTCGACGAAGGCATCCCGTGTGCCGGAGGTGGGGGGCGGACCCAACACCTCGATCTTGACGTTCGGCAGGGCGGGATTCACGTCTTTCCAGGTCTTGTAAGGATTCGCGACAGCCTTCTCGCCGCCCTTGGGATCCGGGACATCCTTGGCCAGGGCCAGGAAGAGGTCCTTGCGCGTCAGCTTCAAGGCCGGCGCCTTTTTGGAGTTGGCTACCACGATGCCGTCGTAACCGATCTTGACCTCGACGATGTCTTTGACCCCGTTGGACTGGCAGGTGTCGAATTCACTTTTTTTCATGGCCCGCGAGGCGTTGGTGATGTCCGGATTCTCCGTGCCGACGCCGGCGCAGAAGAGTTTGAACCCGCCGCCCGAACCGGTCGATTCGATCTTGGGCGTCTTGAATTTGGTGGTTTTACCGAACTGCTCGGCCACCACCGTTGCAAAAGGATAAACGGTGGATGAACCGACGATGCTGATGTAATCCCTGGCGGACTGGGCGGTGGCTGCGCCGCTGAACAGGGCTGCAGCGAACAAGAGTGAAGCGGCGAGCAGAACAGTTTTCTTGATCATGTCTTCCTCCTTTTTGTCTCGATAATGTGATGGATTAATTCGGTTCGTGTTCGATTTCGGCCGCATCTTCATGCGGCTATTGGTCAAAACTGGATGAATATGCAAATCGACTGTTAGCGGTATGTGAGCGTATTGTTAAACTTTTATTAAATTACCACCGGCGTTCGAAGCGTCTGCGCAAGATGACCGCGGCGGCGTTCATGACGATCAAAAAGGCCAGCAACACCATCGTGGCGGCGGATGTGAGCTCGACGAACGCCCGCTCCGGGCTGTCGGCCCACAGGTAGATCTGAACCGGCAGGACCGTGGCCGGGTCGGTGAACCCGCGGGGAATGTCGACGATGAAGGCCACCATGCCGATCATGAGCAGCGGTGCGGATTCGCCCAGGGCCCTGGCCATGCCGATGATCGTCCCGGTCAGCATACCCGGCAGGGCCAGCGGCAGGACGTGATGGGCCACCATCTGCATTTTCGAGGCGCCGACACCCAGCGCGGCTTCCCGGATCGATGGCGGCACGGACTGGAGCGACGCCCGGCTGGCGATGATGATGGTTGGCAGCGTCATGAGGGTCAACACCAGTCCGCCGACCAGCGGTGCCGAACGGGGCAGCCCGAAGAAATTGAGAAAGACCGCCAGCCCCAGAAGCCCGAAGACAATCGAGGGTACGGCCGCCAGGTTGTTGATGTTGACCTCGATCAGATCCGTCCAGCGGTTTTTGGGTGCGAACTCTTCCAGGTAGATGGCTGACGCCACACCGATCGGAAACGACAGCACCAGTGTAATGATCAGTGTGAGAAAGGAGCCGACCGTCGCGCCCCAGATCCCGGCGAGTTCGGGTTCGCGCGAGTCGCCGGCGGTGAAAAAGGTCCGGTTGAACCGCTTTTCGATCCATTTGTTCTTTTCGAGGTGCTCGATCCAGGCAATCTGGTTGTCGTTCATGCGGCGGTCGCCCTCGGAAGCGGTGCGGTCGGAATGGCCCTTGATCAGCATGTCGACGTCGTCGTTTGCCGTCAGCCAGACCGGCAGGGTCTGACCGATGACATCCGGATCCTTGAGGACCATGTTCCGCAGTTTGAAGGCCGCCCCGGAGCTGACCAGTCCATAGAGGTCCCGTTTTTCATGACGGTCCGTCACCTCGGGGAACATTTGGCTCAGGGAGGCTTTGACCAGTTTGCCGTAATCGGCCGTGGCCAGAGCGTCCTGCCGCAGCACGTCGGGGTCGAAATAAATGCTCAACTCGATAAATGTATTCTGCAACGCGGGATACCCTTTCCCCGCGATGCTGATGAACAGGAAGGACAAGAAGAGCAGACTGAGGACGATGGCGCCGATGCCGTAAAAGCGAAACCGCTTCTCGGCTCTGTAACGTCGGGGAAGACTGCGGTTGACGAGGTCAATCGTTCGGGTCGAATCGGCGGCAGGCGCGGCTGCCGGTTTGGATGTCTTATTCATACTGCTCCCGGTATTTACGAACCACATAAAGGGCGATGATGTTCAGGATCAAGGTGATGACAAAAAGCAGCAGGCCGAGGGCAAAGGCGGCCAGCGTCTTGGGGCTGTCGAACTCCTGGTCGCCGACCAGCAGCGTGACGATCTGAACGGTGACCGTCGTAACGGCGCTTAAGGGGTTGACCGTCAGGTTGGCGGCCAGCCCGGCGGCCATGACGACGATCATCGTTTCCCCGATGGCCCGCGAAATCGCCAGGAGAATGCCGCCCACGATGCCGGGCAGAGCTGCCGGAATCACCACCTGCTTGATGGTTTCGGATTTGGTGGCACCCAGGCTGTAAGCCCCGTCGCGCAGCGATTGGGGCACGGCGTTGATGACATCGTCTGAAATCGACGAAACAAAGGGAATGATCATGATTCCCATGACAAGTCCGGCGGCTAGGGCGCTTTCGGAAGAAACGTCCAGGCCCAGGAACGAGCCGGCGTCCCGAATCAGGGGGGCGACCACCAGGGCCGCAAAAAAGCCGTAAACCACGGTCGGAATTCCGGCCAGAATCTCCATCAGCGGTTTGGCGGTGGAGCGAATGCGTCGGTCGGCGTATTCCGATAGGTAAATAGCCGACATCAGGCCGATGGGCACCGCCACCAGCATGGCGATGCCCGAAATGAGAAGCGTACCGACAAACACCGGCACCGACCCGAATGCCCCGGAAGAACCGACCTGGTCGGCTCGGATCGCCATCTGCGGGCTCCACTTCAAGCCGAACAGGAACTCCCACACCGGGACTTTTTGGAAAAATCGAATGGCTTCATACAGGACCGACAGGATGATGCCGATCGTGGTGAATATGGCGATGGTCGAACAGAAAACCAGGATGACGGTGGTGATCTTCTCCACGTGATTGCGGGCGCGCAGTTTCGGCGTGATCTTGAACCGCACGATCAGAGCGGCGGCAATCGCCAGCGTTATCGCCACGACCGCCAGGGCGGCGTGGCTGATGACCAAAAGCTGTCGATAGTGATCGGCGGCCGCCTGCATGGTCGGATCGATACGGCCGGAGACGATGTTGCCGCTGACCAGGTTTTTGATGTCGTTGAGAATCAGGTTCAAGCGATCCGGTGGCAGGCTGCGGAGATTTTCGGGCAGGTCGGCCACGACCAGGCTCGTGATGATGTTGGATTCGAAAGCCAGCCATAATCCAAAAAGGATCAGGGCTGGTATGCCGCACCAGATCGCAGTCAGGGCACCGTAGTAGGTGGGGCGCGAATGCAGCGTTTTGACGTTGCCGGGGGTGCCGGCGACGGCCAGGGCCCGGCGCCGACCCAGGAAATAGGCCAGGGACGAGAGTGCCAGAAGAGTTACCAGAAGAGTTGTCGGGGACATGATGACCCTCAATTGTTAATTTTTTGTAATTACACGAAAATAAGGTGGGCGCTTGCGCCCGGATAACCGATTTCGAGTCGCGCCTTAAACTCGCCGCCAACGGGCTCTAATCATGGACACCAGCTGCAATGGACACTATTAGAGATCTATTGTTAGGAAACTGTTAGGATTGCGTGAGGTTTTTATGCGGTGCGGTCGTCCGGCGCCTGGCCGGGCCGAAAACGGCGTCTGAACAGCCGGCTGTAACCACCTTTTCGCTTGTAACCGCAGATCAAATTTGTTACTCATTTTAGCGGGCTTGGGGGCTATTGCGCGCCAGGGCCGTCAAATCGGCAGTGGTGCTTCGGAGGTTCAAGGTCCAACTCAA
>JAQAZR010000181.1:0-3115 GCA_032127235.1 Deltaproteobacteria bacterium | reverse complement strand
CGTGTAACAAGGTTTCAACGTGCGCGTCTACGATCAACCTGAAAAGCTTTCGTACAATATAGGGCTCTTTGGCCGAATTCCCAGTCTTCGGCAGTTTCATCAAAAAAAAACATTTTGAACATTTTTCGATGCGCCGGACGGCACCTCAGCAAAGGAGGGCTTTAGACCGTTCGAGCGGGGGAAAATCGGGACACGTCAAATGCCGGTTTCGTTCCTGCGATCAGGTCCGCAAAAACTTCACCCAATACCGGTGCGAACTTGAAGCCGTGACCGGCCAGAGCGGCAGTAAAGACGTTGTCGTAACCGGGAAGCTCACCCAACAAAAACTCACCGTCAGGGGTTTGCGTGTAAAGACAGACATCGGAGTCGATGGCGCAATTTGCCAACGTCGGGATGAATTTCGCCAAACACGACCGGATGTCCGCAACCTCTTGGGGGGTGACGGGTCGGATGGGCGCATCAGGATCGCACTCTGAGAGGTTGTTGTGAGCTGCCACTTTGACGCGCCCACCGGGTCCGATAACCGGCAGGGAGTAAAGCTCTGCGTATGGCGCAATGCCCTCGTTTTCGAAGGTCGGGAGCTGCCAGAAATTGACGGGAAAGTTTCCCAGTTCGAAAGCCTTTTCTGAAGGCGGCGCGACCCAATGAACCGGAACCCGCTTAGGCGAAAGCCTATCGCCCAGGATTCCGAGCAAAGGTTTGTTGCGTGCGCCGGCTGCCAGCAGCAGGCTTCCCCCTTCAAGCGTTTCCCTGGCCGTATGAACCCGAATACGGTCACCGTGTTTTGACCAGCGTTCCACCCGTTCGTCGAATTGCAGCACCGCTCCCGCCCTTTCTGCTTCGGTCAGGAACGTGGCGATGCTCAATTCCGGGAATAACAGACCGGCCTCGACTTCCAATCCTGCCGCGAGCGCGTCGGACGGGGCCAACTGCGGCCATCGCTTACGGACTTCGGCCGCCGTCAGGGCATGATGAGGGATATTGCCAGCGCGCGCACTGGCGAGAAAACCCCTGACAGCCGGGCCATCCGGCAGACCGAGGGTTAAATTGCCCGTCGAGACGAGAAGTGTTGTCCCCGTATCCCGCTCCAGTCTCCGCCATAGCTCCCATGCCCGCAGTGCCATGGGGACATAACCGGTACCTTCCAGGTAAGCCCGGCGGATGCTGCGCGATTGGCCATGGTGACTGCCCCGGTTGTGTGGTGGGCGAAATGCGTCAAGGCCGATAACAGAATGGCCCCGGCGCGCCAACTCCATAGCGGTTGCAGAACCGACCGTACCCAGCCCGGCGATGATAACGTCATATGCGTTCATGAGGTGTGAAATTATTTTCTCTTCGGCATTTAATCCATGCTTTCCTTTGACTTTTCTGCCATTTCCTGTAAAAGAGCCGCTTCAATCACCTCGGATTTTAGTCCCAGTTCGCGGCCGATTTCAAGAAGATATTCCCGGCTGATGCCGATGCGCTGTTTCAGCAGCAGCGCCCGCTGAATGACGCGATTGACCTCTTCTGTGCTGAATGATTTCATACTTCTATTCGTATTCTTATTCAGGCCGGATCCGGCTGCTGCCACCGGTAGGGCAGCTCCCGGATAGTGCCTGGCTCCGTCATGGTCTTTAAGGCTTCCAGCGCATCCAGGATGATGCGCCTCTGGCGTTTCACGTTGCCGGGTTCGCCGAACATGCTGCCCCGCGCGAACTTGACAAGAAGTGCCCGGGGCGGTTTGATGTGCGCCATCCGATCAGGCACGTTGCCCATGGAGATGGTGGGAATGCCGGCTTCCTCCGTCATCCGCTGGATCAGACCAACTGTCTGATGGCACTTGGGTCAGACCGGCACCAGCAGCACGACGTCAACCCCATCGGCTTTTATCCGTGAGATGAATTTCGGAATCGTTTCCGTGACCAGGGTCACCACATCGTTGACATAGCTGAAACTGTAATTCGTGGCCACCACCCTGCCGATGATCTTTTCCTCCTCCAGTTCGATCATGCGGTGGATGGGGAAGATGATGTTGATGTCCTTCTCCGCCAGACTGTGATCGTATTGCGCATGGGCAATGCCGATGTCTCCCTGGCTCACGGTTTTGGGAATTTCCCGCAAGGATGGGTCCCCATGAATGGAAACGGTGTCGAATGCCGGTTGGCTGTCCTTCATGAAGAAGCCGCCGCTGGTGACTAGGGCGAAGGTCTGCTCTGACGGTTGACCCTTGTAAGGCGTCCAGGGCATATCGTCGGAAACGACGAATGGATACCGCTTGACAATTTCCGCCATCCTGCCCGCCCGAAATTCCGGCAGGCTTTCCGTCACCCATCTCTGGTAGGCAGGGTTGAATTTTTCCAGATCGAACGTCATTTTTCTCTCCTTCCCGGGTGTCGAACAGCAAGTTAGTGGGTGTCGCGGGCCCGGCGGGAGCGGAAACGCCGGACTCCTCTGGACCTTCTTGAGGCCTTGCCGGCGACCACATCTTGTAACCAGCGAGAACTACATTCAGGCTGACCGGCAGCAGTTGATCGAGCGCCTACCAGCCTTATCGCACATGTCGAGAACATCTCCTGTTTTCCCCCGGCCTGGTAGCGTTAATAATAGTTTTTTACTATCATTATAACCCTGATTTATTATCGTTGCATTGAATGTCCCGCGTGAATATTTTAAAATTAAAAGCAGGACCGACAAAAACCACAAGCTCTTCGCGAGCACCAACGATAGGAGGTAGACCATGTCAGAGAAAGTTCAGAACTACACGGAAACCGAAAAAGAAAGAGAAGAAGGTCACGTCGACGCCCGCACCAAGAATTTCGAGTGTGAAGACAAAGATCCGCATCTGGGTTGCGACCCGGGCATCGACGTTCAAGGATAGCCCATCCGCAACATTCAAAAACAGGCGGGACTTAGAAGGGTCCCGCCTGTTTTTATATTGAACATGCCCCCAAAATCAATCACTTCAGCGTTTCGCTTAAAAATTCCGTAAAGCGTTTCCAGGATTTCTTGTCCGCATCTTCTCTATACCGATCACCTCCAAAGACGGTGAAGGCATGCGGTGCGCCGCCGTATGTGATCATTTCGTGTGCAACACCCTTGGCCTCCAGCTCAGCGGCAAGCGCGGCGAAATCTT
>JAQAZR010000180.1:0-3890 GCA_032127235.1 Deltaproteobacteria bacterium | reverse complement strand
CGGATTCTCTGAGCTGACTTTTCTTCCCTTGAATCGTTGTTTCAGACGCAACGCAGTTTTTTGAGCCAACTAGCGCGTGTTCAATTGCGGTTTACCGGAAAACGCGAGCTGGTTTCCGATTTTTCTGTTTTCTCCATCCCCAATAAGGCAAGGGCATTGAAAAGCATGCGCCCCGCCGCTCCGGTATACCAGCTCCATCCCCCTCTGCCTTCGTAGCCCGGTCCGAAATAGATATCCGCCGGCTGTTGATGCGGCGGCAGGCCGTAAACGGCCAAATTTTCGGGTGACAAGTGGCCCAGAGGTGAAATCTTGCGCCACAGGGCCATGGCCTTGGTTCTGTAATCGGCGGCGACTTCCGCTTCTCCCCTTCCCTGCGCCTCATCCGACAAAAAGAGCAAGGCGTCGACCAGCCAGGACACGCCGTGGGAATATTGGCCACCGTTTTCGCGGACTCCGGGCGGATAATCGGCCAGCCGGCCGGGGTAGATGTCGTCTTGTTCTGTGAACGGTGGTGTAAAAAGTTGAACCAGGTCTTCTTTTTCAAGCGCCTCAAGGGCCGTGGCCATGGCCCGACGTCCCCTTTCAGTGCCTGCGACGCCGGAAATGATGGACCAGGCGGTCACCAGAGCGTTGGGCCGGTCCATCACCTGCCCGTCATCGGTGTAATAGTTGATGTATCGGTCCCCCAGCCACGTGGCATCGAGACGGTTTTTCAATTCGGCCGCTCGGGCCAGATAATCCTTTCTTCGGTCTTCCCCCTCTTTTTTTGCTACCAGGTCGGAAAAGTTGATCAAAATGTCGTGCAAGAAAAACCCGAGCCAGACGCTCTCGCCCTTGTTTCTGATACCGGCCGCATCGAGACCGTCGTTCCAGTCGCCGGCGCCCAGAAGCGGCAAACCGTGAAGCCCGGTTTTTTGAAGGGTCAGCTCGATCGCTTTCAGGCAATGCTCGTAGAGGCTCACCGTGTCGCGTGAAGGCCGCTGCGCGGCCACCTGGGTAGCGGACATTTTTGCCAGCGGTCCGCCTTCCAAATAGGGCGTCCTTTCGTCCAATATTCCCCAGTCGCCTGTGGCCCTGACATATTGGTAGACCATGTAGGGCAGCCACAGGTGCTGGTCAGAAGCCCGTCCGTGGGCGCCGATGCCGGTCTTTTCTTCCCAGGATTGATGCCACCACTGCAGGACGTCGCCTTTGTGAAACTGTTGGGCGGAGTGAAGCAGAATCTGGCGCCGGGCCAGCTCGGGTTTGATCGTCAGAAAGGGCAAGACATCCTGAAGTTGATCCCGGAAACCGAAAGCCCCGCTGCGCTGGTAAGGGCCGAGCCGACCCCACAGACGGGCCACCAGCACCTGATACGGCAGCCAGAGATTGACCATCCGGTCGAAGGCGACGTCGCCGGTTTGCACCTGCAGCTCAGCGAGATATTCCCGCCACCATTGTTTGGTTTCCGCAAAAGCCTTTTGAGCTGCAGAGACATCCTGAAATTTGCGGATGATCTCTGCGGCTTGTTCCCGGTTTGGGGCCTGGCCGAAGACCAGACTCACCGTCGCCTCGCCAGCGGGGGGAACCTCCACCTCGCCAACGAAAGCCGCACAGCGCAACCCGTCATCCGGTTGGCAAGGATCGGAGACGCCGTTTTGCAGCATAAAGGGATTGGCGAGGTCCCGGCAGGCGCCACCGAGAAATCGCGACCGCACGGTCTCAACAGCTTCCACGGAAAGATTCGTTGCGGCAAAAGCCCAGCCGCGCCGGTAGTCATTGTGAGGATTTGAGAAGAAAAGGGCGGCGAGTTTCCGGTCATGATCCGCCACGATTTTGCCGCACGTGTCCACCGGAATCTCACCCAGCATGATCTGCCAATACGGCACCACCCGGTAATGGAGGGATTCTTTGGTGTGGTTGCGGATGGTGAGCAACCGGATCTCTGCCGGCTGATCGGGAAGAACAAACTGGCTCAGCTCCAGCTCGACCGCAGCGCTTCGATTCTTGAAAACCGCATAGCCCAAACCCCACGTGACCTCGAAGGACCTGTCTTTTCTTCTCAAGGGAATGAAGGTGGGGGTGTCCGTCTCCCCGGTCGTTAGATTTAAAAGGTAGAGGACCTGCCCAGGCAGTTGCGAGGGGACCGAATCGGCATCAAAGGGCGTCAGGCCGTTTTGCTGCGAATTCTTCATGAAGGAATAGACGCCGCCCTGGTTCGTGACCACGGCACCGTAGCCGAGGGGGTTGGCCATAAGATGGCTCCAGGGACGGGGGGTGTCCCGTTCGACGTAAAGTTCGTCACCGTCGGAAGAGAACCGGTAGGGAAGAGAACCGGGACCGCCACCCCTGCCTTCTTTCTCTTTGGCGACCGTCTGTTTCAGGCTGCGCGTTCGGGAAAACGCAGACCAATGACTGAAATCCGACGGCACGCTGCGACCGGTATGCTTAGCAATACGGTCCAGGGCCTGGCGGTCATCGACACCGTAACCATCGACAAATGTCACTATGGCGGAGCCGAGCGGCGGGAGTTCCACTCTCAGGCGCAGACTCGCAATCGGGTCGAATGTATAGCAGAGTCCCTCGTCCGCAGGATTGCGCATGTTTCCCCACAGTCCCGCGGGAGACGACAGCGTCTCCATGCCGATGAAATGGTGCCGCGAGTCCTCGTATCCGATGAGCGTTATCCCCTGCCTCGGATCCTCCTTGACCGCGTGGAAAGCCGTCTCACCGGAGCCCCGTCGCCGGGCCGTGCCTTTATGCGTCCCCTTGAGGAGACGGTTGCGGGCCAGAAGCGCATTCATGGGGCGCACGAACCGCGTCCCGATGTGCAGGTGATTGAAAAAGGGATGGCGCCGGTAAGCGTCGGTGTTGTTCAGACCGAACTCCTGATAGCTGATGAGTTCGATGATCCGGTGTCTTTTCTCTAGGTTGTTCAGCCGCACCTGCCGGAGTTCCACCGGTTCAATTTCGTCAAGGCGCAGTTTTACTTCGGCGCGGATTCCATCGAGTGCCGTCACCATTTCCAAAGCAAGGGGATCGGTTTGTGTTGTACGGTATTCGCCATCCCGGCGCCGTGCCGGGTTGAAACCGACGGACCAGCATCTATCCGGACTGTCCGTGGGGCCGGAGCGATCCCGGAGATAAAAGAATTTGCCCCGCATCTGCAGCGGGTCATCCGGCCGGCGGGTGATATCGATCTCGAAGCCTTTGGTTTCGGCACTGAAAACCCTGCTGTAACCCCTGCCGTCGGAGGTGACCTCCGTCGTGTAAGTACCGTTCGACAGCACGAAGGTTTTTCTTCCGTCAGGCGACTCTTTATGGTTCGCTTCATCAACCGCAGGCAGGCAGACCGTTTGGGGAAACCGGCTTCTGCGGATAACGAAAAAAAGTCCCAGAACACCGGCCACCAGGAGAAACCCGCCGATAACGTAGTAAACCGGCGGCCAGAAGGTATCGGCCAGTTGGGCGGCACGGTCCGCCGATGTCTGCCAGACATAATTCCACTCCGTGCCGCGCGGCAGGTAGAAAGGAATCAGCAGGGGGGCCCATGTGGCAAACCGCCTCAGGCCGAGGGGCATGCAGCGGGTCCGGGCTGAAAAACCGATGGTCCGGGCCGCCTTTTCGTCCAGAATGTCGGCCCCGACGAAAGACAGATTGACCAGGGTGGCCACTCGCAGCCCCATGTGATCGACCCAAATCAGAATGCGGAACCAGTCATACACCAGCAGGTTGAGGAAAACGTTCAGGCTCCAGGCACGAAAGCTCTCGGGGTCGAGCGTCCAACTCTTGAAGGTGGCGACCAGCGTCCGGATGGCACCGTCCTGGTTGTACCACGTGGGATCCGGGGACATGCGCAGGAAGGTATAGATGACCGGTGCCATCCACAAACCCCACCGCAGCACGCGCAC